>CAYNUX010000815.1:0-1500 GCA_964400115.1 uncultured Cytophagia bacterium | reverse complement strand
GGCATTCCGATCATGTCAGTTGATCAAATGGAAAAAGACTTGAATCGTCAACTGAAGGTTCCGACATTCGCCGCCAGTGCGGTGAATGGTGATGGTGTAGGAGAGACTTTGCAGACAATTTTGCGATTGACCCTGCAATATCTACAGAAGCAGATGAAGTGGGCGGGTTCATAAGTGGCAGCCATATCCCACAATGACTTCTAACAATATGGTCTTTTAGCAATGAGTGAAAAAGTTGTTTTTACCGGCGATTTGGAATTTTTGAATCTGGGTGAACTGATACAATTGATCGGCTCTAACGGTAGTACCGGCACCTTGCGCATTCTCAGCAAGTTTGTTGAAAATCCCGGTCTGATTTATTTTCACGAAGGCCAGCCCATTGATGCGAACAATGCCTCGAAACATGGACTGGATGCCCTTTATTCTCTTTTCGGCTGGACCGAGGGGGAGTTTGAGTTCATTCAGAGCGATTTACAGAGCAAACGACAGTCGATCAAGAAAAGCCGTATGGAGATCATTCTGGAAGGACTGCGGCTGCTTGATGATGGCGCTATAGAGGTCAAGGGCGCTTTATCCTTTGATACTGAAGATGGATATGGTGACAGATCGAACTCTAAGGGTGATCTGGCGGTCATTAAAGGGCCCTTAATCGATTATATGGATATTGTTACCGAGGAAGAATTCAGGGATGGGCAGACAATCGTCCATCAGGGTCGTCACGGCACATGGATGTGGGTCGTCTTGGAAGGCAAGGTTGATATTTGCAAAGAAGTCGCTGGGAAAATGGTGCCGATCCTTAAGGTCGGGCCGGGATCGTTTCTCGGCAGCATGGCGTCTTTCGCGCATCAGGGAGACGTTCGTAGCGCCACGGCTATTGCCGCCGACCAGGTGCAGCTTGGCGTTTTGGACCGACAACGTCTGACCCAGGAGTTCTTCCGGCTTTCTTCCGACTTTAGAAACGTTCTGTTGAGTCTGGATAAACGACTGAAAAGCGTGACCCGCATTGCGGCCAATGGCAAGGTGGGAAAACATGAGCTTAAAGATGTGGCGCGGGGGAAAGCCCCGGTTATCCGTGAGGGAGATACTCAGGAACGATTGCTTTCGATTCGTCAGGGAACAGCTCATGTTGTTCGCAGTACCATCAAGGGCGATCTGGTGTTGTGTAAGCTGGAAAAAAATGATTTTGTGGGCCACATTCCCTTTATTAATATCGGCCACGAGCCGGATTCTGCCGCGGTATATGGCGCGGATAATGTTAAGATGAAGGCGTTGAACCTTGAGGCGCTGGAAGAGGAGTACAACAACCTTTCGGGTACACTGAAAAATATGATCTATAACTATGCCGGCTTTATCTCCGCGACCACAAACATTGCCGTGAGTCTCCTCAAAAAAAAGAAAAAAAAATAACAATACAGGCGGAAGAAGATGTCATTTAAGAAAAGGAAACATCCCAGGATTGACTCCCTGCATTTATTGTCTTACTCCTGCCTTGGCGACGAC
>CAYNUX010000814.1:0-1500 GCA_964400115.1 uncultured Cytophagia bacterium | reverse complement strand
GTCCATTACGATCACGGCAATTTAGTTGTTCGATCACATTATCGAGGTCGACCTCTTTGATTTTTTTACCAAATTTTTGCAAGGCTCGTGACAGCATCTCTTCGCCCAATGCAAGACTGCTCTCATAACGTGAATCGCGAGTATACTTTTTAATCCTGCTACGCGCTTTACTGGTAATGACGAATTTGAGCCAATCATCATTGGGACGCTGGTTGCTCGATGTCAGAATTTCAATGGTGTCGCCGCTTTTGAGCTCATAGCTGAGCGGCACGATTTTGCCATTCACTTTGGCAGCCAGACAATGTAAGCCGATATCCGTATGAATGCTAAAGGCAAAGTCAACGGGGGTCGAATGAACAGGTAATCGAAACAAATCCCCTTTGGGAGTAAAGACAAAAACTTCATCTTGAAACAAATTGATTTTGAGATGATCGAGAAAAGTCGAGTCGTGTTCACCTTCTTCCCAATCGAGAACCTGGCGCAACCATACGAGATGCTTATCGAGATCATCTTCAGTCAGGCGTCCCTCTTTATATTTCCAATGGGCAGCAATCCCCTCTTCAGCAGTTCGATGCATTTGTTCGGTTCGAATCTGTATTTCAAACTTTTGGCCTTCAGAGGCGATTACCGTTGTGTGTAACGATTGATATCCATTAGTTTTAGGCGTCGCGATATAGTCATGAAATCTTTCATGAATAGGAGTAAAAAGGGAATGCACGATGCCCAGAGAATGATAACAATCTTCAATTTTCTCAACAATAATCCGAATCGCCAAAAGATCATGGATCTCTTCGAACGGTACTCCTCTTTTGGAAATTTTGTTATAAATACTAAAAAAGTGTTTGGGTCTTCCTTCAAACCGTGCATGAATTTTAGCATCAACCAACGCTTTACGAATCGGGCTGGTAAAGTCGAGAATTGTCCTCTCTCGTTCTTTGCGGGTTTCATTGATCTTTTTATAAAGATCAAAATAACTTTCCGGTTCTAAATACTTGAACGCAAGGTCTTCCAGTTCCCACTTTATACGTGCCAGGCCGAGACGATGAGCAAGAGGAGCATAGACCTCTTGCGTTTCAAGGGCGATTCGTTTACGTTTTTTTTCGGGTAAAAAATCCAATGTGCGCATGTTGTGCAAACGATCAGCGAATTTAATAAGAATAATCCGAATGTCCTTGACCATCGAAAGCAGCATCTTGCGGAAATTCTCTGCCTGCTGCGCTTCGAATCCAAACATTTTAAGTTCAGAGATCTTGGTCACTCCATCGACGAGTAATGCAATATTACTGCCAAACTCTTTTTCGACCAATTCGATAGAGACTTCGGTATCCTCAGCGACATCGTGTAATACACCCCCGGCAATCGTTTCATAATCCATCTTTAGGTTGGTCAAAATCTTGGCCACCTCGAGTGGATGAATGAAATAAGGCTCACCGGATTTACGCAATTGATCCCGATGTGAATCATAGCTAAATTCGAATGCCTTGTTCAACAATTCAATAT
>CAYNUX010000813.1:0-1502 GCA_964400115.1 uncultured Cytophagia bacterium | reverse complement strand
GTGTTCATGCATCTTGCACCTGCCATTGGCGGCTCTGTGGATGTTCCTGGACAGATCATGCGGACTCATTTCCCACAAGATGGCTCCGAGCGAATCCCCATAATTGCTGGAAACAAGATTACCCTTGAATTTTCCAATAAATTATACGAAAAGTTGAATAAAATTTTGCCGGGAATTCACTTTGGCAGCTTAACAAAAGAAGGGGTCTATTTTAATGGGCATTATTTCCACAAAAATTTTGCTCATGACCAAAATGTAAAGATCCTCCTGCGAGATCCCACCCTTGAATTTGCCCTGTTCAATCATACAAAAGACGATATTTTTGATTATGGGATATGGCACGAAGGCGCAGATATTGTGATTTTGGAAACACCGCATTATGCAGAGGAAGAAACGCTGGAAAAACAGGTTCGTCCCAATGGACATCTGATTTTTGTGGACAAGGACAAAATCACCATGTATCACAAAGAAGAAAAGCAAGTGTTTGAGCTTGAAAATCCCGCTGATAAGGGAGAAGTTCTTCTTTCTCAAATTATTGAACCACTTTTAGAAACTTTAGTTAAAAAATACGAATAGATTATTTTTTTGAGGGGGCTAAGTTGCCAAAACTTAGTCCCTATTTTAATTGGAGGTAGTGTATGATTCTTTTTAAAGGTTGTGAAGTATATGCCCCAGAAAATTTGGGGAAAAAAGATGTTTTAATTGCAGGGACCAAAATTCTTGCGATTGCAGACGAGATCGAAGCTCCAAAGGGTTGGGATGTGGAAGTCATTTCTGCCGACGGATTGCGCATGATTCCGGGATTGATTGACGGACATGTGCACATCGCAGGCGCAGGCGGAGAAGGGGGACCACAGACCAGAACGCCGGAACTGAAATTGAGTCAGCTTTTAGAAGGCGGAATCACCACGGTTATCGGTTGTCTGGGCACCGACGGAATGACCAGAAGCGTGGAAAGCGTTTTGATGAAGGCAAAGGGATTGCGCTCGGAAGGGGTTTCCAGTTGGATCTATACAGGTGCCTATCAAGTGCCAACGCCCACCCTTTTGGGAGACGTGGGCAGAGACATCGCTTTGATAGAAGAAGTGATCGGAGTTGGCGAGGTGGCAATCTCTGACCATCGCTCTTCCTATCCCACGATTGATGAATTGATCCGTTTGACCGAGCATGCCAGAGTGGGTGGAATGCTGGGCAATAAAGCGGGCATCATCAATATTCATATGGGCGATGCAAAAGATCCATTCCGTCCCCTTTACGAAGTTACCCAAAAAAGTATGCTGAAATTAACTCAATTTTTGCCAACCCATTGTAACCGCAACGATTACATTTTTGAAGACGCCAAGGAATATGGGAAAGAAGGGTATGTGGACATCACTGCCAGCTCCTATCCCTATTTCCCGGAATATGAGATCAAGCCAGCCAAGGCGATCGTCCAATTAATGGAAGCAGGCGTGCCACTGGAGCACATCACCATGTCCTCGGACGGCTGCGGCTCGCTCCCT
>CAYNUX010000812.1:0-1503 GCA_964400115.1 uncultured Cytophagia bacterium | reverse complement strand
CCACCAAAATAATTGTCTTCTCTGTGTTCAATATAGATGCCCCAACGCTCGCCCGTAACCGTATTTCCCGCCATCCAGTCATTATTGATTCTTATGTCATACATGTTGTCTATCACTGCATTTCCGCCTTGAGCGGGACGAAGACTGAGGCCGACAACAGTATTAATAATACCGCCAGAAACTGAAGTTTCATGGGCACCGTAATACGCTTTTATCCCGTAAAGTTCAGAAAGTGAAAGATCCGATTCATTCCAGAGTTGAGTGGTCACGAACAGTCCGCCGGCTATATTTGTTTCCGGTTGAGTGTATTTAACAGCTTGTGGATGGGAAAAGATGGCCAATCCGCGGCATATCTCCTGTCCTTCCCATACACCGGAAACCTGATTTTGTATCGTTACCTGAGCGGTTGGATCCACATTCTGACCAATGCCTGCCAAGCCCTCTATATATGAATTCCCAAACGTTTTCGAATCGCCATTGCACCGCAGCGCATAATCATCAACATTGGCATAACAACGAATGGCTCCATCTACATCGAGCATGTAATAATCGGTATAAGCATCTCGACCAATACCCAATGGACCGCCGAAATAATTTTCACCCCCGTGTTCGATGTAGAGCCCCCAATGTTTGCCGGGTGCTGGTGAATTATCCAGCTGATCATCTTTGATTAGAATATCGTACAGGGAAGAGATGCTGGCACCCTTTGTCGAAGGCAATAGTTCGATACCGATCGCATCATCAACAGATCCGGAAGATTCATTCCCCCCGCCATAATAAGCCCTAATCCCGGCCAACTTGGCGAGCGATGAAGGTGAATCACTGCCGGTATTTGAACTTAACCAGAGTGACGTGGCAGATTTATCATAGTCAAATGTGTTTTGGTCAAATTTTGTTTGCGTTGGATTTAAACTAATCGCAATGCCGCGGCAATATTCATGATTGCCTGAAATCCCTGCGATTTGGTTTTCAATGGCCACTTGTTGAGCTGCCCATGCGGTTCTGCCGATTCCCATGATTCCCATATTGCTCAAAGACCCCCTTTGCTGAGACGTACCGATCACCACATTGGCATCGGTATCCACAGTCATCAACTGGTTGTCTTCGCTGTCTTTTACCGTAAGCTGTGCATGGCTGTATGCGGTTGTTAAGCACAACAAGCAAACGGTCAGAATAACTTTTTTCATCTTCTCCTCCTTTTTACCGGTTAAGGGTTTAACGTAATGAATGGTTGGTATTTTGTGTGATTTTGATGACCCCTGTCCTCAATAAATGACATCTCAAAATTTTATTGCCTGGCTAACTTCATTTATAACAATTAAACGTGGTTGTGAAACTTTTACGGGCAAATATTGTTCCTTGGTTTGTCAAAAGGCGTTGTAGAGCGGTCGGCCTTTTGGGGGATCATTAGATTTTGCCAGGTAATTTATTTTATCATGTTAACGATCTATTTTTGGATCATCCGGTTAATGCGTACCCAAAACCGCCAAGCTCGCCAAGAGC
>CAYNUX010000811.1:287-1504 GCA_964400115.1 uncultured Cytophagia bacterium | reverse complement strand
GTTCAAATTTTGTCATTTGGGATAGATCCTTATAAATCATCACTTTTTGACGCGTATCGGGAACATAAGTATCTGGCAAATAGGCATCTATGGCAATTGACATCTTTGGATCCACAAGCCTTTCCACCTCTTCCCCTCTCAATTCCTGAACCGCTTCTTTCAAAAGTTGGGTGTAGAGGTCGAATCCCACTGCATTAATATAGCCGCTTTGCTCTGCTCCCAATAAATTTCCCGCACCCCGAATTTCTAAATCTCGCAAGGCAATTTTGAATCCAGAACCCAAAGCGGTAAATTCCTCGATCGCCTTCAAACGCTTTCTCGCCGTTTTGGTCAAAGTCTTCCGTTTTGGCGTCAATAAATAGGCATAGGCTCTGCGGTTAGAACGTCCTACACGACCCCGCAATTGATACAATTGCGCTAAGCCAAATCTATCTGCCCGATTTATGATGATCGTATTTACATTGGGAATATCAATCCCGGACTCGATGATGGTAGTGCAAACCAGGACGTCATACCGGTGGTCGAGAAAGTCCAACATTGCTTTTTCCAAACGATGTCCGCCCATTTGCCCATGAGCAACGCCAATTCGGACTTGGGGCACTAAACGTTTGATAAAACCTGCCATTGCGTCTATGGTCTGTACGCGATTATGAAGGAAATAGACCTGTCCCCCTCTATCTACTTCTCGCAAAATCGCATCTGCAATTACTTTGTCCTTAAATTCTACAATTTCCGTCTGGATTGGCACGCGCCCTCTTGGTGCCGTATCAATCAAGCTCATATCCCGAATTCCCATCATAGAAAATTGCAGAGTTCTGGGAATTGGCGTAGCGGTCATGGTTAGGACGTCCACTTCTTTGCGATATTTTTTCAGCTTCTCTTTGTGGGCAACACCAAAACGCTGCTCCTCATCAATGATCAATACGCCTAAGTCCTTGAAATCTATGTCTTTGGAGAGCAACCGATGGGTTCCGATGATAATATCAACGGCACCGCTTTTTAGCTGCTCCACGCTCTTTTTCTGCTCTTTTGGGGTTCGATATCTGCTTAGGAGATGGATTCTTATGGGATAATCCGCCATTCGCTCTTTGAAGGTATTGTAATGCTGCTGCGCCAGAACCGTTGTGGGCACCAAAACCGCCACCTGTTTTCCGTCCAATACTACCTTGAAGGCAGCACGAATCGCAACTTCTGTCTTTCCGTATCCTACATCGCCA
>CAYNUX010000811.1:0-277 GCA_964400115.1 uncultured Cytophagia bacterium | reverse complement strand
ATCCATCGGGATTGTCCGTTGCATATCAGATTTGATCTCTTCGGTTGCTTTCAATTGGTCTTCGGTTTCTTCGTAAATGAAGGAAGCTTCCAGTTCTTTTTGCCAGGGCTGATCCGGCGAAAAGGCGAATCCACGCTTGGCAGCACGAGTGGCGTATAGCTTCAAAAGCTCTTCTGTCATATCCTTGATGGACTTTTTGGTCTTTGCCTTTTTCAATTCCCAGCGGTTGCTGCCTAATTTAGAAATATCAGGGCGCACACCTTCGGAGCCGGAATAT
>CAYNUX010000810.1:0-1504 GCA_964400115.1 uncultured Cytophagia bacterium | reverse complement strand
ACGCATCACTATCGATGGTGCAGCCGATTTATCTGAAAAGGTTATTTCCTATCAATATGATAACCTCGGCAGAGAAAAACAGGTTACCTATCCTTCCGGCAATACCGTCGGTAAAAGATATAATGTCCTTGGCCAACTTGTCAACCTGTATAATATCGACTAGATAAAAGGAGAATTATCATGAAGCGTCTATTCAAACCTCTCGGTTTTCTCTTTGTGCTTTTATTTTCTACCATTAGTGTTCTTGCACAGGAAGATTTGGAAAACAATGTATCTTTTGAAAATCTGGTCAAGCTCGAACCAGCGAAAAAATGGGGAAAAGAAATCAAAAGCAGGCGCACAGAGAATAGCAAACTTTTTTTCAATTCCTATACCAAAACAGCGACACGGATTATAACCAATGGATATTTACATTATCGTACCGATGATGGTCACATGCGCGAAATCAACCACACCATCGTTCATCTCGATAGCTCTACATTGGGAGTCGAAAAAGGTTTGTACAAGGTGAAAGCAGATAAAGATCTCTCAAAAAAGCCTTTTCCGTTTCAGATGCAGACACGCCAAAATGAAACAATACAATGGCGAATCAATGGTCTAGTTTATTTTGATTCCAAACGCAAACAAAAACAGATTATCTACACAGCCAAAAATGTCCGACCGGTCACTGAGGAAAATAGTATTCGCTATCCCGAGATAATGCCCGGCATGGATTTAAATCTTATTTACCATGACACGGAAATGAAAGAAGAGCTGGTGATCAAGGAAGAACAACGCAGTTTGCTTCCTGCCCCCCTCTCATTTGGTATCGAGCCTGAAAACGCAATGCTGATGATCTGGGCCGAGGTCGAATCTGATCAAAACCTTACACCCTTTATAGATCATCAAGCCATCGATAACAACAAAAGACAAACCCGTAAAAATATCCATTTCAGAAATTCGAAAAACAAAACTGTCTTCTATTATCCCTTGAATCAAGCCTTTCTGGAATCACAGCGCAATGATCCGCATATCGAAAGTATCGAGCTGGAAAAAGTAATGTACAGAGAAAACAATAAACTTATATTCTTGTGCGGTCTCTCTTATGAACAGTTCATATCATTTCCTCAAGGGGATCTGGTCCTTGATCCTACGACTTCGATGCAGCCCGATGCCACCGCAGGCAAGGATGCCAAGTTCGGTCATGCGGCTTCAACTTCTACCGAACTTTTTAACTATGGTGCGCATACTCTGGTGCAGCTCTTTAGCAATAAATATTCATCCGACTATTATGGGGGTCGCACTGTCATTGAATTCGACCTCACTTGCATCCCTCCCACCGCGACAATCGACTCTGCTAATGTATGCCTCTATCACTATTATTCCAATCAGAATATGTTCCGAGACCAAAACAACCACCCTGCCCACATTCACCGCATCACCCGCTCCTGGGTCGAGGGCACAGGCACAGGAACGGCCACCAATGATGGCGTCTCGTACCAGCGCTATGACGGAACCTATAACT
>CAYNUX010000809.1:0-1509 GCA_964400115.1 uncultured Cytophagia bacterium | reverse complement strand
ACAACCCAGGTTTCCGCAGCCGATGATTCACGTTGCGGACCCAAAGCATGAATGATTGCTTTATTCAATCGAACAAAATCCCCTGAAAACACGATTGTTTCAGGCTCATTATAGATGGCGAAAGGACAGGAATCATGTCTCAAAAAACACGGCGCATCGGCGTTCTCGGAGCAGGCGGCCTCGGCCGTTCAGCGGTGGCACTTCTCGAACAAAAAAAAGAATTCAACCTTGTCGTCATCGCCGACTCTGAGGGTATTGCTTACAGCGAAGAAGGAATCACCACGGAGCACATTCAACCTCTGGAAAAAGATCAGTCGGTCAAAAATATCAAGGGCATTGGTCAAGACTGCAAAGACGCCGTCGGCGAAATGGTGAAGCTCAATCAAGCGGGCAAACTCGACGGTGTTTTCCTCGCCATTCCAAACATCCCCAACAACTTCATTCCCAGTGTCATCGAGCGTTTCTGCAAAGAAGGTTACAAAGGAACTCTCGTTGATGCGCTCAAGCGCACAAGTGCTGTGGAACAGATTCTCGACCTTCAAGACATCATCGCAGAGTCGGGTGTCGCTTACGTTTCAGGAGCGGGAGCAACGCCTGGTCTGTTGACAGCAGCGGCCAATCTCGCAGCGCAAAGTTTCCAGGAAATTCAGGACGTGAAAATCTGGTTCGGCGTCGGAATTTCAAACTGGGATGCTTACCGCGCCACCGTCCGCGAAGACATCGCCCACATGCCCGGCCACAGCGTTGATTCTGTCAAAGCCCTTTCAGATGCCGACATCGAGCGTATCCTGGAAGAGAGCAACGGCATCCTTGAACTCCACGGCATGGAACACGCCGACGATATTTTCCTGGAGCGCGCAGGAGTTGTTCAGCGTGAAAAAGTCGACGTCGGCGGATTGGTCAATACCCGCGAAGCGGTCAAGCCAACCCAAACGATGATGACCCTTCAAGGCACAACGTTCGAAGGCAAGACCACCGAGCATACATTCGCCCTCGGCAATGAAACCAGCATGGCAGCCAACGTCCTCGGCCCCGCATTCGGCTGGATGAAAGCGGCAATGGAAATGCAAGACCGCGGAATCAACGGCCTGTTCACCAGTGCTGACCTGATGCCAAAATTCGTGAAATAATTTCTGATTGTAATATTAAGATAAACCCACTGCGTCCCCATTAATCTCAAATGGGGACGCAGTTGGTTTTATAGGGAGAGATTTTGAAGGGGGTGGAGTGGATAGATTGCATCTCGACTCCATCGTCAGTTTTTATTATTAATTTAAATGAGCAATTATCTAAACAAATTATGTCAGAAAACTTTTTAAATATCTTGATTTATACTTGACCCAACGAATCATCACATAACTCTGATTATGTAAGAACGATATTATAATATTTTTGGAGAATTCTAATGAAAAAACTTACAACACTCTTATCTTGTGCATTTGTTGCCAGCCTAATGACTGGTTGTGCGCCCATGTGGAATCAGTACACTGGCCATAAAACTTTAATGAA
>CAYNUX010000808.1:0-1513 GCA_964400115.1 uncultured Cytophagia bacterium | reverse complement strand
GGGCCAGACTCCAATATTCTGATTTAAAGGTTGTTTTTTGTTGGGTCGGAAAAATAATGGTCCGTGGCATCAGATTTGCTTTAGGTTATGGCGCTATGAGGACGATGGTATCACATATTGGCTCCCTGATCATTGCCATCGCGGTCTGCCTGGCGTTTGGGATGGCGGTGCCCTGCCAGGCATCGGAAAGCCAGGACTATGAAGCCGCTTTTCTGGCCCGCATCAACGAAGCCCGTCAAGACCCGAGGGATGTGGCGACAAAGCTAGGGGTTACGCTCCAGCCGATAATTAACCGATATCCCAGTCTCGGTGACGTGCTGATGACGGGGATGCCGGAGCTTTCAATCAGCCCAAAGCTATCAGCATCGGCGGCCGCCCATGTGCGGGACATGCTGGAAAGCGGATATTATTCAAAAACATCCCGGAATGGACAAGGGGTCAAGGATCGGATGGTAATCGTCGGTTATATTCCGATGTCTGCGGGCGAGGCCATCGGGATGATCGGTTTCAATAATTTTTTAGATCCAGACATGGCCGTCAATGCCATCTTCGATAACCTGTTCCGCGAGCAAGTCCAGTACGGTGAACCGGTGTTTTTAAATCCTGACTACAAAGACATTGGGATCAGCTTTCAATCCGGAACAATGCCGATTAACGAAAAGCTTCAAAATGTTTATCTGGCAGCCTTGGATTTCGGTAAGCCATTAAACGATTTGATTGAAAAATCAATTGGTCGATTGATCAATGAAATTAGACGGGATCCAGAATTAATCACGAGCTATTCGCCAATTACAATAGATAATTGGGGGCAGCGGCTATGGGATAATTCCTGGGTGATGGACAGATGGATTGCTCCGTTGGCAGGAAGCGAAGTATTGTATCAAGCAGCAAAAGGGCATGCGCGAGATCTGGTGGAAAGAGTATATTTTGATTCCATTTCGCCTGAAGGAAAAACTCCGGAAATTAGAGTTGAGGAGCTTGGTTACGAGGCATCGTATGTAAACGAAATTATTGGTGCCATGATGATAGATGATTTCGGGGAAAATCCCTTTGATATAGCAAAACTTTTGTTAAGGCAAATTTTGGCTGAAGACTATTACGGCGATAGACCACCGATGGTGTTGAGCCCTAATGTTACTGAGATTGGCATATCAGTAGAAACAATTTCCTTAAAGAGGGAAGGGGGAAGTGTTCTAAAGGGATTTATCGTTGTTGCTGATGCCGCTAAACCTTCTGTAAATCGGATTTTTTTAGTGGGAAATGTGTTTCAGGATAAAGTTGAGTCTGACACTACGACAGATTCTACCCTGCCAATGAGTTCGAATCAAGGTTGTGATGAAACATACCCTCCAATTGTGGGTGGAGGAAACAATAACATACCTGACGGCAATAGAAATTTTGATTTGGGAGAAGGTCTTCAAGGCATGACGGTTTCGCTTTTACCGCTGGATGGAGAAAGCAGTGATGTTGATGCCTCAAATCCATTAGTAGCAGAGACCGATCAATTAGGCGG
>CAYNUX010000807.1:0-1514 GCA_964400115.1 uncultured Cytophagia bacterium | reverse complement strand
GAAGTTGTTGATATTGGCGTGATGAAAAACTGCGAAGATATCATCTCAGCGGCGAAAGAACATAACGTTGATGTCATTGGAATGAGTGGATTGATTACTCCGTCCCTTGATGAGATGATTCATAACGCCAAGGAATTTGAGGCGCAGGGTGTCAAGCTTCCCGTCATGATTGGCGGCGCCACGACAAGTAAGATTCACACTGCTGTGAAAATCGCCCCGCATTACTCTCAGCCTATCATTCACGTGACAGACGCTTCGCGCGCTGTCGGTGTTGTTCAGGGTCTATTAGAAGAAGACGAAAAGACCGGTTATCGCGAAAAAATCAAAGCGGAATACGATCGTGTCCGCGAAAATTTCCTCGCAAACAAAGAAGAAACGGTTATGGTTCCTTACGAAGAGGCCTTTGCCAAAAAACCATCTTACGATTGGGAATCTCTGGAGATTCCAAAACCGGAATTTACCGGCATCAAAGTCTTCGAAGATTACGATCTTTCCGAAGTGGCGGAATATATCGACTGGTCGCCTTTCTTTCACACATGGGAGCTTCGCGGTGTTTATCCAAAAATTCTGGATCACCCAAAACATGGCGAGCAGGCGCGTGATCTGTTCGAAAACGGCAAGAAAATGCTCCAGCAGATGATTGATGATAAACAAATTCATGCTCGCGGCATTATTGGATTCTTCCCGGCAAACTCTGTGGGTGATGACATTGAAATCTATGAGGACGAAAGCCGTTCAAAAGTCCTGACAACGATCCATACCCTTCGTCAGCAAAAGAAGAAAAAAGACGACGACGCGAATTACCTGTCTTTGGCGGACTATATTGCGCCTAAAGATTCAGGCCGCATTGATTATGTTGGCGGCTTTGCTGTAACAGCGGGTGATGGCGCAGATAAAGTTTGCGAGAAGTTCAAAAAAGAAAACGACGACTATTCTGCGATCATGGTCCAGGCCATTGGTGATCGCTGCGCCGAAGCATTTGCGGAATTGATGCACAAAAAAGTGCGCGATTACTGGGGCTATGGCAAAGACGAGGCACTGGCAAATGAAGACCTGATTGCGGAAAAATACCGCGGCATTCGTCCAGCACCGGGTTACCCTGCGTGCCCTGACCACACGGAAAAGCCGATCCTGTTTGATCTGTTGAATGTAACGGAAAGCATCGGTATTTCTTTGACGGAAAACTGTGCGATGATGCCGGCCAGCTCCGTAAGCGGGCTTTACTTCGCACACCCTGAGTCGAAGTACTTTGACGTTGGTCCTATTGACAAGGATCAAGTGGTCGAATACAGCAAACGCAAAGGCATGGAAGTGACAGAAATCGAACGCTGGATGTCGCCAAACCTGGTGTATGACAAGGATCAAGAATCCGCAGCGGAAATGGTTCCTGCCGGTAGTGCCTGAAAGGTGTCCTGAATTGCGGCACTGACAGCTGGTGTCGGATTCGCTAGAATCCTGACATACATTCTAAGGATTCTGGATTTTCATGGAAAACCTTCACTACTACGTTCTTC
>CAYNUX010000806.1:0-1520 GCA_964400115.1 uncultured Cytophagia bacterium | reverse complement strand
CGTTGTCCGGCCCTCATTGTAGTTCTCATCAGAATCAAAAAAGTTTCCGCCGCGAATTGCCTTCGCGTTCAATCCCTCATCAATAACAGGTTGAGTTTTTCCATCAACGTTATTGTAATAATCTCGGACATAATCATCTAAAACCCACTCAGAAACATTTCCGCCCATATCGAAAATTCCAAAAGGGCTCACATCGTCCGGGTTCGTTCCTACCGGGTCGGGGCCCTCTGACAATCCGACGGCAACGTTGGCCGCGCCCTTTTGATATTCATTTCCGTAGGGAAATTGGAAGCCTTGAGTGCCACTTGCGGCGACTTCCCATTCGGCCTCAGTGGGCAGGCGTTTCTTTACAAATTTTGCAAATCCATCGGCGTCTTCCCAACTAATCCCGATGACCGGTTTTTCTGGTTCCAGATACTCTTGATTTCCAATGGATCGAGGAAGCCCAATTCCCGCGGCGGAAGCCACTTTATTGTATTTTTTATTCGATACTTCATACTTATCGATATAGAAAGATCGCAGTGTCACGGTCGCCTCTCCCCTTTCGCTGTCGGGGCGCGAGGACCAATTGGACCTGGATGTTCCAATTTTATAGGTTCCGCCAGGAATGAGAATCATGACAGAGCCTTCAATGGGTGAGTAAAGTTCTTTGGGAAATTTACCGTCTAACTCGGGAATGGAAACCATCTCCGCTCCCTCAACTGGCCGGAAAGAGTAAACCGAGTTTATGGTTAGCAGCAGCATGATGATCACTGCCAAGATGGTGGACTTTTGATTACGCATGATTTTGAACCTTGTGATGTGTTTCGTCCTAATCATCAAAACTACATTGTCATGATGATTTTTGAAGTGTCACGCAGAAAACAACCTATTCCACAGTTTACACCGTTATTCCACGACAAGGTTCTTGGAGGAAATGTTCAAAAAAAACCGCCCGCGAAAAGAAAGTTCGCAGGCGGCCAAAAAGGATCTTACCCTAAGAAAAGGAAGGAATTCCTGAAAGCTGAACACTGCAAAATGATGCTCTGGCGCAACATCGTTTTGCAGTACCGCCCCAAAATTCGGGAAAATCAGGAGTTCCTCCCCACCTCTACAAAGATATTGGCTTGATTTATTCCAATTTTAGCGCATGACCCGTTTTGCAAAGCACAACCGCTCATCCCGTCGTTGGTCATAGTTTTCATGCTCTGGATTAAAGCTGGTGTACTTGACACCACCACCGACGGCTTCGATGAAGATATCATCTCCAACATAAATGGCTGTGTGGCTTATGCGACCTGTTCCGTTCAGGAAATAAAGCAAATCGCCCGGCATCAGCAAGTCACGGTTTTCACGAGTTGCTGTAATGCGACCGGCAAACGCCTGCATATAGGCATCGCGCGGCATATTGATTCCATTCGCCCTATATGAGCTTTGGACAAGTCCCGAACAATCGACGCCTTCAACAGATTTTCCGCCCCAGACGTAAGGAGTTCCGAGAAAACTTTTCGCTGTTTCCAATGCTGCCAGTACTTTAGCAC
>CAYNUX010000805.1:0-1522 GCA_964400115.1 uncultured Cytophagia bacterium | reverse complement strand
ACCAAACCCTTATCTGCCAGGTCTCGCAACATATTCAGGTTATCCATAGACCGGTGACGCCACAGGTACAGGGCGAGGTTTTCATAGGGATCACCATAATGGGGCGCGCCGGGTTTGACGGTTCCATTTTCACTGAGTTGATACGATCCGTCGCTATTCATGACCGGATTGCCATTGGCATCCACTTCAACGCCGGAATATTTATACCATCCGGGGAAAAACGCATTTTCACTGCCATCCGGAAGATAGCCGGTCCAGGCTCCTGCTGATGCTTTGGTAAAAGGTTCGACCAGGGGCGAATCACCCCCAAAGGCATGCGGGCCGAAATGCTTGAGTCCGGCCGGACTGTATTTAAAATTAACGCTTCCGGAAAACTGATCTCCACCGTCTTTGGTCACGATATTGATCACCCCGGAACGGACATTACCATATTCGGCATTAAACCCACCGGTGATGACACTGACTTCCTGAATGGCACCCAATGGAATTTTGTAAACAGGGGCATTGGAAATCTCGTCGACCATGGACAGTCCGTCAACGACAAACTGGGATTCATTGAATCCGGCGCCACGTATCGACGGACGGTCATTGTCGGTGGTTTTTTCAATACCGACCTGGGCAAAGACCACAGAGCCGATATCAGAAAACGCATTGGACTGGATCTCTTGCGGCTCGATAACCTGTTGACTGTTAGACACATCCAGGGGAACGATGGCCCGCTCTGCCACAACCGTGACCTCTGCACCCGATTCAAGTACCGTTGTCCGCAACTTGAAATCCAGCGGTGTCGTACGATCCACGATAACCTGCACGTTTTCCATGGTTACGCTCTCATAACCAATGTAGGACGCTTTGATTTTATAGCGTCCCGGACGTACATTGATGATATAAAAATAGCCGTCCACATCTGTGGCCGCACCATAAGGCAGGCCAACCAGTTGTACGTTTACACCCGGCAAAGGCTCACCGGTTTCGGCATCAACGATACGGCCGGAAATCTTGCCTGTCGTCGCTGCAAACGTATTGGGAACGACCATCAGGAGTACCAGGGCAAACACTGTCGCCACGAGTACGGAAAAGCTCGATCTCTTCATCGATTCTCTCTCCTTTGTTAGTATTACTCGTCTTTGAACTTAAAGTTCTAAACCATAATGAACATCAACGATGTTCAGGCTCTGATAAATCAGAGATATATCGAATGGTACGTGTATTCACCTCCTTTCTTGTCATAAAACAAGCCATTTATTATGAAGACAATATGTGTTTTTTTCAATGTTTTATAAATGAAAAGCCTACAAAACCTTAATGTCAGATCTTAGAATGACATTATCTTTATCAGCGGTTCCTCTGGTTCTAATCTGATCGATTAACAAGTCGACAGCTTTTTTCCCCAGTTTGTATCCGGATCGTTGAACCTGAGTGATGGGTATATTCATCCAATTGGAACGCATAAATCTCCCGAATCCGGCCAAAGCGATATCAGTGGGTATATTGAGTCCCTGTTCCTTAATGGCATTGAACG
>CAYNUX010000804.1:0-1524 GCA_964400115.1 uncultured Cytophagia bacterium | reverse complement strand
AATACCCCCCAAACTGACTTTGAGAACATGGTCATCAAAGCCAAGGAACACATCAAGCGAGGGGATATTTTTCAGGTCGTACTGTCCCAACGAATCAGAGTGCAGAGTCAGGCAAAACCTTTTGATATCTATCGCGGATTAAGGGTGGTCAATCCTTCTCCCTATATGTTTTATATGGAAATGCAAGACACTTGTCTGTTAGGCTCTTCGCCTGAAACGCTGGTAAAATTGAGCCAGGGCAAAGTACACGTCAAACCCATTGCCGGCACCCGAAAACGAGGAAGCACAGAGCGGCAAGATCAAGAACTGATCGAAGACCTTTTAAAAGATCCCAAGGAAAAAGCCGAACATACCATGCTCGTCGATCTCGGCCGCAATGATGTGGGCCGTATCTGCAGATATGGCTCTGTTCACGTCAGCGAACTGATGAATATCGAAAAGTATTCTCATGTCATTCACATCGTCTCCAATGTTGAAGGAGATTTGAATGATGAAATGAATGCCATCGATGTCTTTAAAGCCTGCTTTCCGGCCGGAACCGTCTCCGGTGCTCCAAAAGTAAGGGCCATGCAAATCATCGATCACCTGGAAAAACATCGCAGGGGTATTTATGCCGGAGCGGTAGGATATTTTTCTTTTAATGGCGATATGGACGTTTGTATCGCCATCCGCACCATCTATATCAAAAACAATACGATCTATTTACAAGCCGGAGCCGGTATCGTGGCGGATTCGGTGCCGGAACGCGAATATCAGGAAACATGCAATAAAGCCATGGGACTGCTCAAAGCGGTAGAGTATGCACAGGGAGGTTTGGTATGATACTCGTCATCGATAACTATGACTCTTTTACCTATAATCTGGTGCAATACATCGGATCTATGGGGTATGAACTGCATGTCGTGCGAAATGATGCCATAAATATAAACGATATCGATAGACTCGCTCCGGATAAAATCATCATCTCGCCCGGACCGGGTTACCCGAATGAGGCCGGTATCAGCTTGCAGACCATAATCGCCTTTGCAGGCCGAACACCCATCATGGGAGTCTGTCTGGGGATGCAGGCAATCGGACAAGCGTTTGGCGGCAAGATCGTGCCCGCACATGAACTGGTACACGGTAAAAATACAAACATAAAACACGACGCCAAGACCATTTTCAAAGACATTCCAAATCCATTCCAGGGCGGGCGATACCATTCACTGGTGGTTGCGAACGATTCAATGCCCGAATGCCTAAACGTTTCCGCTCAAACCTATGATGGTGAAATCATGGCTGTCCGTCATAAAGAGTTTTTCGTCGAAGGGGTTCAATTTCATCCGGAATCGATTCTGACCAAAAACGGATATCAAATCTTGAAAAATTTTATGACTTTATAGGGAGAACATTATGATATCAGAGATCCTCAATTCTATTTCCGAGCACCAGCACCTGGAACGGCTCCAGGCGCGAAAAATCATGTCCGATATTATGCAGGGTCAATGGACATCGGACATGATTTTTCGCGCCTGGAGCCGTTCC
>CAYNUX010000803.1:0-1528 GCA_964400115.1 uncultured Cytophagia bacterium | reverse complement strand
GCATAGAGATATTTTTCTTCACTGGTTTATCGACAACGCATTCGAATCTGAAAGATGGGAAACCGCTGGGCTTTTTCAGGTCGGGGAGCGAATTTGCGGGGCAATTCGAGTTAAATATTTCAAAAACCGAAGATGAGATTGAAAAAATGAAAAGTTATTTACTGTCGTATAATGAGTATATGACCATTGTTGAACAGGCGCCTATTATGATCTGGAGGGCAAACACGTCGACTGAATGTGATTATTTCAATAAGCAATGGTTGAATTTCACCGGGCGCCGGTTTGAACAGGAATTTGGCAATGGATGGACGGAAGGCGTTTTTCCAGAGGATGCAGAGCGGTGTATTGAAATATATTTAACGGCTTTTAAAAAGCGTGAAATATTTGAAATGGAATATCGCCTCAGGAGATATGACGGAGAATATCGTTGGATATTTGATCGTGGCGTACCTTCCCAGGATGAACAAGGACTATTTGCCGGGTATATCGGCAGTTGCATTGATGTCACGGAAACAGTGGAAGCGCGAAAGTTGATATTTGAAAAACAACAATCTGAAATAAACCGCTTGCGCGGCATGCTGCCGATTTGCATGCATTGCAAAAGAATACGGGATGATCAGGGGTACTGGAACCAGATTGAGTCATACATACATGAGCATTCAAAAGCGGAATTCAGCCACAGCGTTTGCCCGGAATGCGCGGAAAAATATTATCCTGATTTTGACATTTATGATGAATGACGTAATTTTTCAATAATTATCCTGCTTTAAACGGAGCCTATGGTCAGCATATTGCGCGTCAAATTCAGAAACATCCGTGAAATACGCATGGGGTCGCCATATCAAGTATGTGATATCTCCTTAAATACCACAAAACAAAAAGGATATTCGGGCTGTGCAAGAGGCTCTACTGGAAGAATGGAAAGTTTGTTTGAAAGAGAGCAAGCCTATAGCAGGAACGCCATCGACGGAATACTTATCAATCTGAGTTTGAGGATGTTGTCAAAAGCGTTGTAATAAAGCACAAATTGAATTAAAATGACCACTGACAATTTCAGGGCGCGCCTGAAGACGGTTCATGGATTATGATTTCCCCAAAAGAATCTTATGATATCTATCGCCATAATTGGGCCGGAGATAATGCGCCGGAGGTTTTCACCAGACTCCTGGAGGATATCAGGCGCGCATTGGAGGTCAACCACGCCGATCCTGCTTTGATGAACAACTATGGCGCCATCCTACTGGACCTGAACCGAAATAAAGAGGCGCTCGACTGGCTGTCTTCCCATCCGCTTGACTTTTCAGAATACTACGAAAATCTCGCCATCGCCGTTATCAAATGTGACCGGTCCGAGATCGATAAATGCCGGGAACTCAACGGGAAAGCCGGCCGCTTGTCCAAAAAGCAGTACGCCATCGCGGCCTACATCGACTATCAGGGGCTGTGATGAAAAGCGCCGGTCATGAAGCAGTCTGGGCGCCGTGTGGACCGGCATCCACCCCATCGAGGACCGGACCATGAAATTCAA
>CAYNUX010000802.1:0-1529 GCA_964400115.1 uncultured Cytophagia bacterium | reverse complement strand
GGGATATCCGCATATCCATAACGCGCAATCTTTTGTCCCAAAAAGCGACTGGGCGAGGCCATGAGATCGATATTGGCGAGATAGCTTTTAAGATACTTGTGGAGATACGCTTCGAGCGTTACCAAAAAACTGGCCGCATACGACTGCCGGAAGCATTTTCTGAGTGTGGCATTAAAATAATATTTTCCTTTACACGCCTCGCAAATACGATTTTTGCCATCGAGAAATATATAGTTGGGACACACGAGCTTGTAATCATGCAGGGTCAGCATCACCGGCAAGTCATGCGCTTTCAGGGTTTTAAATATCGACGGTGTGAGGTGATGATAGACACTGTGCACATGCGCGATATCCGGCTGTGTCTCTTTGATCAGCCGGCTCAGGTTTTCCTGCGCTTCCCTGTTGTATAACGTACGGCTGGCTGTTTTGAGGATGGAAACCGGATTCTTGCCCGACTTTAGCTGCTCCGGGTTAAAATAGCGGGTGAAATAGTCTTTATAGGGCGAATCCTGATTTCGTTCATGGTGCATCGCAAATGGAATGACCGTATGGCCTTTACGCTCCAGTACCTCTGTGAGATTAAAGACATAGCGCTCGGCCCCCCCCTCGACATAATAAAACTTGTGTACCATCAAGATTTTCATAGCAAACAATCCTATTTTTTCAACGCAATCACCAGACTTCCCAAGAGTCCGTTCAACAGAAAAAAGACCAGACCCATGATCAGGCCGGTGAGAACCAATCGCTCCTCGCTGACCGACCAGTGCGAAAAGAAATAGATCATCGTGGCTTCCCGGGTGCCGAATCCGGATATGGAGATGGGAAGCAAAGAGATAAGGTTGATCACAGGCAAATGCAAGGTGATCATATTCAGGGGTATTTTGATGCCCATGGCCATAAAGACAAGGATACCCCGAAAAATGATCAGCGCAGTAATTGCGACACTGATAAGCAGATTGCCGCCATACCGCTTATTGGACCTGAAATCGAACCATTTTCGCGTGAATGCCAGTACCAGATTCGGATTATAGCTCACGACGATGACCAGCATAAACAGCGGCAGAATCACTGCAGCGGGAAATGACAACACCGGCGAAAACAGCAATGCCGGGAACCCAAACAGAGCCAGTCCTGCGAGATCGTAAAAACGGTCATTGACAATCGTGCCAAAGATTTGTGATTTTTTGGCATCCGGACACAGTTCCGCCACCTTGACAATCTTGATCAGTTCTCCCACCTGACCCGGTGTCACCGTACCCAGGCCATAGCCGTGTAAATAGATGAGGGTACTCTGCCACAGCGAAAGCCGAATCTGATGATCCTGCAAAAACCGTTGCCAGCGCCAGGCTTTACCCACGACCATGGGGATGACGAGAACGATCGAAAGAACGAGATAGCCTGGATGTAACTCCATTAAACTCTGTAAAACCAGAGAATAATCCAGACCGATCAAAAGATAGATCAATATGCCAAGGCCGATGAGGCGATAAACAGACCGCACCCATCGTTTACGGGCATGTAATGCAGTG
>CAYNUX010000801.1:0-1533 GCA_964400115.1 uncultured Cytophagia bacterium | reverse complement strand
CGGCGAACCCTGGGAGTTTGACGACTATGCATCAAAAGCAGAGGGCATTAAAAGGCTGGGCATCCTTCGGATGGATGTGGATAACCTCGGTATGGTTTTTATCAAAGGTCTTGATTTTCCAAAACGGGAAAAAGGAGGATGGGGCGCCGTGGTTTTGCAAGACGGTGAGAGAGCCCCCAACCCAATGGCCTCAATTTCACGTATGGTCACCCTTTCCCGGCAGTTGAACCATTTCTTTTCCGGTTATCTGCCGGAATTGATGGAAAGCGACAGAAAATATAATAAGTGTCAGATAATCTACGCGGGCGGAGATGACCTGTTTATCATCGGGGCGTGGGATCAACTCCCGGAGTTGGCTGAAACCATCCGGTCAGAGTTCAGGAAATTCTGTTGCATGAATCCGGTCTTTTCCATATCAGGCGGGTTAATTCTTCAGAGGGGTAAATACCCTATCTATAAAGGCGCACAGTTGGCGGGAACTGCCGAGAAGAAAGCCAAAGAACTACGAAAATCCTGGTGCCGTTCAAAAAATGATATTGAAAAAGACAGTTTTGCCTTTTTGGGCGTTCCGACCTTATGGGAAGATTTTGAAATAGGTAAAGAGATAAGAGTGAGACTCGAAAAAGATATGGATAAGAACAGAGGCTTACTCTCGTTTCTCTCTCACATGAGATCAGAAAATGCTGCACTGGTTCAGGCCATGCAGAGAGAAAAAGGGTGTAGCGCACCGAAGGCGTGGGAGGAAATTGCGTTTTATTCCTGGCGATGGCGAACAGCCTATCAACTGCGCAGAAGATATGGAAAGGATTGGAAGCAGATTGAAGTGTGGTCAAATCTGCTTTTCGGGAATCAAACAGATAACAAAACATCAACCTTGCCGGTTTACGCATGGCTTGAAATGCCGCTGCGATGGACCGAATTTCACAGGAGGTAATCAAATGGCCGATTGTAAATTTCAAAAGGAACTGGATGCGATCATTGTCCGGGGTGAAGCGAAGATTCTCGTTGAAACCGCTCAAAAAATCGCCGGAGAAATGATCCAGAAAGCCAGATGGGGCGGTGTGGCGGAAGGAAGCTCGGTCTCCACATCGCAAATTCGCAACATCTTTGGCGCGAGCAAACGGATTGAAATGTCTGTGGACGAAAAAAACGCCCAAGACAAATACGGTGAACTGATTCTGCTTAAGCCCAAAATGGCATACGCAAACGGACGGTTTAATAAAGATTTCGGAAACGGGAGATACAAAATACCGGGGTTTAAAACCTTGGTGGATTGCCTTTCCTATGCCATTGACAAAATAGAAGGCGACTATAACCGAATGAAGAATTTCTTTAATTTTTTTGAGGCCATTCTGGCCTATCACAAAGCAGAAGGAGGGAAATAACCATGTCAGCCATTCCCAATATCGAATTTAAGACAAAAACATTTGTTTCCGGCACTTTGACTACACTCACCGGTCTGCACATCGGGAGCAACTCGACGGAAATGAGCATCGGCGGCGCGGATTCCATCGTGGTTCGTGATCCCATCAC
>CAYNUX010000800.1:0-1533 GCA_964400115.1 uncultured Cytophagia bacterium | reverse complement strand
GCCATAGTCACTGACAACAGTGTTGATAATATTTTCTTCTCCAAGCAGGTTGCCCATGAAGCCAAATATTTGAGGACCGATGGCGAGGCAGACCTGACTGACGACAAAGGCCAAACCGACAATGATTGCGATGTCTACCGGTTTAGGCGAGCGGTCGTTTTTTTCCTGATCAATGCGAACGCGTTCGCTCAGGTCTTCGACGAGTTTCGTGCTGGCTTTGTTAAACTTGTCGATGCGGTGCTGATATCCAGAAAGCGCAACCAGCACTCCGAGCCAGGAATAGGCGAGCACGGTGTCGACAATAATCAAGGGGCCGATAATGTTGGCGGGTGTGCCAACGCTCTCGATGACGGCTGTCATATTCGTGGAGCCGCCAATCCAGGAACCAGAAAGAGCTGCAACGCCTTTCCAGGTATCCGGCGACATGGAATCCGGCATTATCGTGTTGAATAAACCAAAGCTGCCAATGGCGCCCGCCGCAATTCCAGCGGTGGCAAAGAGCATTACGCCGATGGCCTTGGGGCCAAGCTTGGCGACGGTTCTGATATCGGAGGGAATAATCAATAAAACCAAAATCGCCGGCAGAATAATCTTTGACATAAAAGGGGAATAGAGAGGCGATTGATCAGGCGTGATTCCAATCGTTGTCAGAATCATCGGAATAAAATACATCCAGATCAGTGGCGGGAAAAATCTAAAAAACTTCTCCAAGGACTTGATTGTGGAAAGCATATAAATGACGGCCACAACAAACGCGAGTACCGCGAAAAGTGCCGCCTGATTCGTCACAACAAAAGACCGCGCCATGACCCTGACAGGAGGGACGGTAACAGACGAAGTCTCTGTCTGAAAAGTTGAATCAATCTGAATACTTTTCTTTTGAGGAAGCTTTGTGAGCGTCACAGGAATTTCGAGGGCCGGCTGGCTGAGGGCGGCTGCGTCCCCTGTAATGTTGACTCGATAGAACCCTTCGGCAGGGTTCGACTCTATTTCATCAATCTCTGAGAAAATCCGCCACTCAGGGGTCAAATTCCCTTCCCCGAGAGAAATTTTTTCCACGGATGGAGTCACCGTCACAGAAAACGAGGTGATGTTCTCGGGTAAATCTTCGACGACAATGGAAAGATTTTTTGTCTCGCCCAGAGAGCCGCGAATCGCTTCGGCAGAAATCGTCGGCGCGCTCTCAGAGACGTTTTCCTGAGCTGTCGCAAGATAAGGAAATAGCAGCAGTGCAAAAGCCAGAAGAAGCCATGCTCTGGATTTGAGGAATGTTGTTTGTGTGTTCATCATAGCGCAGTTTCAGAAACCGCGCAGGAGTGGGTCGAGTAGAAAATCTATCACTTGGTGAAAATGAAGAGGCTTCTCGCTAAGACGCAAAGTCGCAAAGAATCGCAGAGAAATTATGAAAGATATTTTTTCCACGAAATTCTCAACAATAAGCAAAGCACTTCCGTTGTCTATAATGAGTGTGATCAAATTATCTTGAAATCAAATTTATGAAAGCCTCTCGCGACGGCGCGACGAAGCGACGAG
>CAYNUX010000799.1:0-1535 GCA_964400115.1 uncultured Cytophagia bacterium | reverse complement strand
AGAGGCGTGGCCCTTCTGTCAGATCCGAACACAAAAGCGGTCATGCGGAAAAACCGGCAGGCATTCCTGGCAGATAAGTTCGATGTCACCGCCTTTATGGTCTGGTTTATTGAAAATTACCCCTCAAGTGAATCAATGATTTCCGATCATCCTGAATTTTGGAACCGGTTCAAATAAAAATTATGAAAATCATATCAATAGTTGGCGCCAGACCACAGTTCATCAAACTGGCCCCTTTGTCCAAAGCGCTTAACAATGTCCATGAGGAGATAATCGTACACACGGGGCAGCATTTTGATAATGAAATGTCGGATTCTTTTTTTTCGGACCTGGCAATAAACCAGCCAAAATATAATCTGGGTGTCCAGGGCGGATCACACGGGGATCAGACCGGAAGAATGCTGGCAGCAATTGAAAAGGTGTTGATTCATGAAACCCCAGATTTGGTGGTGGTTTTTGGAGACACCAACTCCACCCTGGCCGGTTCATTGGCGGCGGTCAAACTGCATATCTGTGTGGTGCATATTGAGGCAGGGCTGCGCAGTTTTAACAGAAAAATGCCCGAAGAAATCAACAGGATTGTTGCCGATCATGCCGCGGATTATTTGTTTGCCCCCACCTTGACCGCCATGAAAAATTTGGAAGCTGAAAACCTGGGCGCCAAATCTTTTCTGACGGGTGATATTATGGTGGATGCCCATAACATGGCTGCCACTCGATCGAAAAGAAACAGGATTCCGGTTCTGCCGGAAGTGAAGGCACCTTATTTTCTATTGACGCTGCATCGGCCCTATAATGTAGATGAACCAGGCAATTTATCTGCAATTCTAAAAGAATTGGGCAAATTGGACAGCAGCATCATTTTTCCTGTTCATCCACGAACAAAAAAGATTATTGAGACAAATCAAATTCCAATTCCTGAAAATATTGTCTGCCTCAAACCGTTGGGATATCTGGATTTTGTACATCTTCAATCACAAAGCAGCAAAATTATAACAGATTCGGGAGGGATACAAAAAGAGGCGTATATATTGCAGAAGCCCTGCATCACATTGCGGCCTGAGACGGAATGGCTGGAAACCGTGGATGCGGGATGGAATTTATTGATCAATCCGTTCAATGAAACCCAGTATGCCCAAAAAATTGAAAATTTTTATGGCCCGTCAGACCATCCGGAAATTTTTGGGCGGGATGTAGCGGAGAAAATGGTCGATATCATCAATAGCATCGGCAAATAATCGATCATAATGGACTTTACCCTAAATTCATACAAACATCTTTTATACACTCTCCAGGCCTAAGGATAAGGCTTCCAGACTTTCCAGCAATTCCTCGAAAATTCAGCTCCAAAAACGGTGATCCTCCGCCACGACATCGACAAACTCCCCGCCAATGCCCTGAAAATGGCACACCTGGAGCATGATCTCGGGGTGGCGGGGTCCTATTATTTCCGGATCGTGCCCGGGGTGTGGGATCCGGGTGTGATGGAAAAAATTACGGCACTGGGCCATGAGCTGGGGTATCATTACGAAGAT
>CAYNUX010000798.1:0-1535 GCA_964400115.1 uncultured Cytophagia bacterium | reverse complement strand
GGCCGTGGTTGAAAATGCGGGTAATGTTGATATCACAGGAACGGTGAATATCAAGTGGTTTCTGGACGGTCAACAAGTTGGTTACTCGAGTATTGGTGCCACACCGGCAGGAACAACAGTACCGCAGCCTGATGGTAACTATAATCCGAACATCGGTGGCCCATATATACTATTTCTTTATGATCAGCTTCTTTCACCGGGAATACATACTTTGGAATATTGGGTCGATTGTGATAATTTTATAGAGGAAGTGAATGAAACAAACAATCGTTTTGCCAAAACTTTTGAAATTGTTTCCTCTGGTTGCCCGGATATCATGGTCGAAAATATTACCATGGAACCCAATTTAGAATATGATGAGATTGAAAATGACCAGTTGTTGATTAGTAAAAATTTTGATGGTGAAATTTGGGCAGTTGTCAAAAATATTGGCGATGTCGATATCACACAAGCTTTTAATGCCAAGTGGTTTCTGGATGGCCAAATGGTTGGCTATTCCAATATCCCCAGGATACCAGCAGGAACAACGGCACCATTTCAGCTTGTTCGTAATATATTTGATCAAATTCCTTCACCCGGTATACATACTTTGGAATTTTTTGCCGATTGTGATAATTTTATAAGGGAATCAGATGAAACGAATAATCGCTTTTCGTTAAAATATAAAGTTATTGATGATCCTGATGATCCTGATGATTCGGGGTGCGCTGTGATTGAATTCGATAATGGACAAAAAAAGGTTGGTGGAGATTATAAGGTTTATGCAGATCTTTGCTGGCCGGCGGAGCCTGGCAGTCGTTGGGAAGTGGGTCGTTGGCACGACGGCGCGCTGTCTGAAGAAATACTTGGTGAAGTGACGGTAGGCGGGGAATTGGGTCACTATGAGGATTATAAAGTTGAGGTTGGCAGTCGTTATTATTATTCATTGCGTTCAGTTGAGGGTTCTGGAGAGTGGTGTCCGGCTCATCCGGAGCGGGGTTTTGCGATTCGTCCGCCTTACAGTGAGCGGGGTTTGAATTTTCGGGGCAAAGCAGAAGATCAGGAGGGCGGTTCAAAAGTTGCTGTATTGCAATGGAATTTGTGGCCCAATCCGTATCCATGGTGGGAGCAGGTTCCGTATGGCTGGACGATCCGGCGGGCGACCTATACGGTGGACGGCGAAGAGGTGTCTTCAGAAAAGCCTTTAGAGACGGTACTATTGCAGCCGGGAGATTTCATCGATGGTGTTTATACCTGGCGCGACGAGACGGTGGAGCCGGGTTATGTTTATCGCTACTGGATCAAGCGTTTTGATCCGAATCTTTACGATTTCGAGAACGCCACCCAGCCCAAGGCGGGGCCGGTGGAGATAGTGATCGTCGTCGATTTTGATGAGACGGTTTACTGGACCGGTGCTGGCGACGGGCGGTTGTTTTCCAATGCCGCGAATTGGGTTGATGGCAACGGGAATCATCGGGTTCCGGGATCAGCTGACAGGGTGATGATTTCGGATCAAAACAGCCATTGGGTTTCCGGTACGCAAGTTGTTCTGGATA
>CAYNUX010000797.1:0-1537 GCA_964400115.1 uncultured Cytophagia bacterium | reverse complement strand
AAGTCATCGATGAGATCGCCCATCCGCCCCCCACCCCGGTCGACCTTGTCCCCCAGGGCCCCGTTTTTTTTGGTTTTTTCGGGCCGTTTAATTTCCTTATGGGGATCCGTCGATGGAACCGCCAGTCCGTGTTCATCCTCATCTTTGGAAGAAAAGTGAGGCAAGGTAAATGCAGCATACAGGAAAAAAGGCTCATCTTTGGAATCGCGAATAAACTTTAGGGCTCTCTCAGCCATCAGATCGTGGCTATAGTGTTCGCGGGACTCGGTGTTTCCCGACAAATCCAGTCTACCCTCATCATCATCCAGGTATTCGGTATAATAATAGTGCGCATGATCCTGGTTGAGATACCCGAACCAGGTATCGAATCCCTGATTCGTGGCTCGTCCTACGGTTCCGGCATCGCCCAGAGACCATTTGCCCACGCCACCACAGCGATAGCCTGCTTTTTTGAGAATTTCGGCTACCGTGACATCCTCTTCCTGCAGATAGGTATGATAATGCGGAATATTATCCCGTGCCGGCGTATGGCCATTATGCAGACCGGTCATGAGTACGCTGCGCGCCGGAGTACATACCGGCCCCCCCGAATACGCCTGGGTGAATTTCAGTCCTTCTTTGGCGAGCCGGTCGATGTTGGGAGTTTTGAGAAAATCCTGTCCATAACACCCCAAATCACCATAGCCAAGATCGTCGGCCATGATAAAAACGATATTCGGTTTTGATGGTTTTGCAGCGGTGAGGCTCTGAGGAAAAAACGTGCATGCCGTTATCGAGACAGAAATGCGTGATAAAAATTCTCTGCGATTCATACAAACTCCGGTGAAATGATTCACAAAAACTCGGATTGATTCAATAGCTTTATAGGATCGTTATTTTTCAGACCATTCACAAGGAATTTTTTAATGCCCCTGTCCTATTATACCAGAGTCAACCCAAATATAAAACCTTTGCATAGCGACTGTTATAGAATGGGCCTGATCCGGATCTCTTTAAAATACCAGGTACTGTTGGCATCATGAGCCTGCAAAGCGATGGCTCCACCCTGCGGGTCGAGGACTCGTGCCTTGCGATTGGGGGGTCGTTCCGGATTCTCTGGTTCCGTATAATCGATAATATTCTGGCCATCGAGGTTGACCTTTATTGTTTTGCCTTTGACAATTAAATGTACCTCGAACCATTGGGTGTCGTCGACAGGCGTTTCGTCCAGGTCAACAACAGCATAAAGACTGCCGGTTTTGCGTTTTTCCTTTTTTGAACTGTTGAGTTGAATTTCATAGCCTTTGTATAGATGCTTTTTGGTATCCCGCTCGGAAAAATCGGTGTGGAAAAAGATGCCTGAATTGGAGTTGGGCTCTCCTTTTGCGATCGCGATCAGTTCGAAATCCTTGAACCGGACGAGTTCATTCTCATTGTCGCCGACATAAAAGAGATGAGACCTGACCGAATCGGAGGTACAGTGGGCACGTATGGCTCCGTCGACCACGGTAAAGGATTCCGGGCAACAATTGGCTTTCCAGCCGGTGAGATCCTGGCC
>CAYNUX010000796.1:0-1543 GCA_964400115.1 uncultured Cytophagia bacterium | reverse complement strand
TTTTAACGCAGACACAATATGTTGTGGTGATAGGAGTCAAGTGCATAGCCCCGTATAAGAATTCCCTTGCGAGGCCCATAACCCGAAAGCTGAACCGGGGGGTTATGAAGGACCCCCCGGTCCACCTTCCTAGCTGCCTTGTGGCTCAATTTTAAACGACCATTTTTGGCTCAGTTTATCACGACCGTTTACAGACAAAAATTCTGTCTAATAATTTAGGTCGAATTATGCAGGAAGAAGCAAGAGACGTGACAGGGGCGTTCTCCGATACAACCACACTCTTTCGAACCACAAAAGCAAAGAATATGACTGATAGAATTCCGATTTTTTATGACAAATGTGGGGCTTGATCATAACTTCGGACACAACGTATTGAAGTTCAGAGCGCCCAATTTTATCATCATGGCTATTTTGACTTTTTTATTTTTAATTCAGTGGATTAAGGCAATCTACAAATTTTGTAGCTCGAAATAATTACGGCTTTTCCACCATGTGGCCGGTGTTATGACCAAGCCCCAAATGTGGTTATGCTTTCGAAGGCAACAATTTAAGATTTCGAGACATGGATGACCGCACTACGCGCGGATTTCCCTTCATCGAAAGCTCAATCCATGCCCTCTCCGAGTATAAACAAAAACGATCTATAACCTTTATTTTCAGTGAATTAACTAAAAACCATACGTATGCTTGGCCATCATCTGCAACCATCATCCTCATCTGTTATACTATACGGTTCCCACATAACAACGAATTGAAGCCAAATTTAAAAGGGCTTGCAGGTGGGTGGAAAGATCGACTTCTAATACATCGTCAGGAGTGTCAACAATTGAGCGCACTAAGAGTGAATAGTCTTCGACAGATCGCTCACCGTCTTGCTCTTCTTCCTCAGGCAAACCAAGAAGAGCAAACTCCATACCGAGAACGTGTGCAGTAAATGCCGGAAACTCTTCGTAATATCCGGATGAGTCCTGGATGAACCTAAGACCCATGGCATCCCCTAAGCGTTCAGCCATTATCTCAAGCGTCTCGTCAGGTAAAATTACAAGAGATGCAACAAAATCCATATCACTTTCTCCCTATAAAAAAGATTTGAGAGTCACCCTTTAGAGCTTTTTTCTGTAGTTCTTCGGAACCCCATATTCGAAATTGGAGTTTATCTTTACCCCCTCGAAGTCCTTCAAATCCGGGGAGTTGTCGGAGCCTCTTATCGATATCCTTTGCGATATTGCGAACTGGCTTGGGGCCAACTTGAAACCCTCTTCCTTTTCTTAACATGTCGCTAACGATGAACATATCAACATCGAAATCACTGGGATCGAAGGGACGTGCAGGGTTGCCATTTTTTGCCCTTTTGATTCCACTTGCCAAGCTCCCCCTAAAGCCTACCCGGACATTTGGATCAATTTTTCTGATGGCATCCAATTGAGGCTCGACTACATCGGCGAGACCATTGATGATGCTCTCGCGTGTTCCCCCCTTTGGGGCAAATCTCGCCGCCCGAATCGCCTCCCAGCTCTCCAATATTATCAGGTCTTCCGTAACC
>CAYNUX010000795.1:0-1544 GCA_964400115.1 uncultured Cytophagia bacterium | reverse complement strand
GGCACTAATTCATCAATGGGGGCGCCATTTTCAAGCCAGGCAACGTCAAAGTGCTCCCAAAATGTGGTAGCCCCTAAATCGAGCATCCCTCCCCAATATTCACGAATATTGTTCAGCGCTCCCTGGTAATCACCTGCCAATGCCCTTGCCTGCAGCATATAATAGCCATAAAAAGTGGACATTCTTCGAGCTCCGTCTTTTGCAAGAATCTCAGAATTAACTTTTTCGGGAGGCACCAGCCCAGCAAGAGCCATCAAGGCGGATGCCTGCTTCGAACGGGCCATATCCGGGAGATGTCTTTTTAGTTTTTCGGCCATCCGGTTGCAGAGCAATTCCGTTTCCTTGTCGGCTAAAATGTTGCCAAGCTCTTCACCTGCCTCGAACGTCATGAGCATCATTGCCTGCAATCCGGCATGTATTGCGTCGGGGTCTTCGCTGGTTGGCCAGTCCAGGAAACGGTTTCCGTTAAGCGTTTCTCTGCCATCTTCATCAATTTTTGCTGCGAGATGGCGAAGCAAGCCAGCAAGGTAATTTTTTTGCTCTTTGAGGTATTTTAAATCGCCATGGTAAAGATACCAATCCCGGTGGATCAGCACCCACCACATGGAATAGGAACTGATTCCGTTCATCCACCCGGGAAGGGGGGTCAGATCGCGAGCCAGATCCAGGCTTTTGGGAACCACTTCATTCTCACCGAAAACAGCATTCACCGTCATTACCTCTGGATGGAGGTCGCCCACCCACACGAGGCGGTCACGCTTAATGCCGTCCCAAAGGTAATCCTGCATATTCAGGTGGACAGTGTAGGCACCAGTCAGCCAAATATCATTCAGCCGTTCATCGCTGCTTTCAAAAGATCCGGGATAAGGAATATCACGGTATACAAATACTGCGTTCACCTCTTTAATTTCCAGTTTTGAATTGGGCTTTACAAGATCGATGCGTACAAAACGAAAACCGGAATTCCCCACTTCCAGACTACCCAGCCAAGGGAGGGTCACAATGAAATCGCGCATGGCATGGTCATTCGTGGCACCGTGTTCTCCCGGTTCGCTCATGGTTTCAGATACCGATTCTCCAAAGCGAATGCGCACCCGACCGGCAGGTTTACTGTTCTTGATGGTTGTTATAATTTCAAGTCCTCCCTGAATCTCTTTCCCAAAGTCGAGTATAATACCGGCCTCTTCTTCGCCCTTATTTTCAAGTGTCAGGTATTCTCCCTGATTCAAATCAGCCTGTCCATTCCCGGGTTCCAGTATACTGCTTTTATTTTTCACCAAATAATCCGGGCTTTCGGATGTCCAAACAATTCGTACAGGGCTTAAAAATTTTGTGGTAAGATTAGAGGACCGCACCCCGGACAAATTTTCCGGGTTGAATGAAGGAGGAATTTGGGCAAAACCGGGTATCGTAAACAAAACAAAAACCAACCAACTCAAAAAAATGAATAATTTATATTTCATATACTGCTTTTGTAAATACTATTTTTTTGTTTATACAATTTCAATTGAGTCATAATAAAACCTCTATCTATAAAAACAAAT
>CAYNUX010000794.1:0-1553 GCA_964400115.1 uncultured Cytophagia bacterium | reverse complement strand
GTACTATACTTTCAAGTATGATCCTACGAAAGGGAACATCACCGTGGAAAAAGGCTCCGTATCGGTCAATGGTGTGAGCCTGACAGTGGTCAACTCGCGGGACGACCGTTTTTCCGTGGCCATCATCCCTTTTACCTACGAAGTGACCAATTTTCACGAATTTAAGCCCGGCACCATTGTTAACCTGGAGTTTGACATTATCGGGAAATACATCACGAAAGTGGTAAAGCAGCAGTTAGGCTAAATGGAGGGGCAATGAACCATTCAATCCGATGAAAAACCTGTTCACACCCGCCCGATTGGCCACATACATTTCCCTGATCATCACAGGCCTGGCCTTTGGACTTTATACCCTTCTGGATTTTTTCCCCGGGTTTTCCCCGTTTTGGCTTATTTTGGTTTTTGCCTTATTCTGGGCCTTTTCCTTTTCTATCCTGCTTTTTTCGATCAACACATTTGTATACAACAAAATCAGGCCTATCTACAAGACCATCCAGCAATCAATGCACACAGGCGGCCAAAAGAAGGCACAGGTACAGCGAGACATGATATCGCGGGTAAACAATGACGTACAGGACTGGGCCGCCAACAAAAAAAACGAGATCGAAATGCTCAGGCAGCAGGAAAAATTCCGCAAGGAATTTATCGGGAACCTCTCGCACGAGCTCAAAACCCCAATATTCAACATACAGGGTTACGTGCTCACCTTGCTCGATGGCGGTCTGCAAGACAAAAGTATCAACAAAAAATACCTCGAGCGCACCGAAAAAAGCATCAACCGGCTGATCAGCATCATTCAAGACCTGGAGGCCATCTCCAGGCTCGAGTCGGGGGAACTGGACCTGGAATACGAAAAATTTGATGTCGGCCAACTGGTCGAGGATGTATTTGAAATGACAGAAATGTCGGCCAAGAAAAAAAACATCCGCCTGGAAATGACAAAAAAGATGCAGGGCAAAGAGATCATGGTCTATGCCGACAAAAAAAGGATATTCCACGTGCTGGCCAATTTGGTGAGCAACTCGATCAACTATGGCATAAAAAAAGGGACGACCATAATTGACTATGATGAAATGGGCGACAACATCCTCATCGAAGTCTCCGACAATGGCATTGGCATTGCCGAACAACACATGCCCCGTTTATTTGAGCGTTTTTACCGGGTGGACAAAGGCCGCTCGCGCGAACAAGGTGGGACAGGGCTGGGCCTGGCCATCGTAAAGCACATTCTGGAAGCCCACAACCAAAACATCAACGTGAGAAGCAAGCTCGGCCAGGGGAGTGCTTTTACCTTTACCCTCCTGCGGGCACTATAACCTATGCGTTTTTGTCCGCTGTCAAGTGATTTCATCAAAACAATGATTGTTTGATGTAATGAAAGCCACCATTCACCAAACCCATAAGCAGATTTATCAATCTCTCATTTTAATTGCTTGATTTGGTCTTATTTATAAACTACTTTAGTACCAGATTTATTTTAAGGTTGGTGGGCTTTGCTCAATCAACCATCTTTGCATATTAACTTAAAACCTAAATACCATGATTATGAAAAG
>CAYNUX010000793.1:0-1553 GCA_964400115.1 uncultured Cytophagia bacterium | reverse complement strand
TCTTCTGAAATCTGCGGACTATTGCGTGCTCGACGCTTCTGCGCTTTTCGGTGTGCTTGTTTTGGTCGACAGCCGCGCTGCCCCCGATTGCGCCTCAATTCGCGACTGATGGTCGATTTGTGGACGCCCACACATTGGGCGATATCCATTTGCATGTGTCCCATTTTCTTTAACGCATATATCTGGTATCTTTGTTCTTGGGTAAGTTGCGTGTATGTCATAAGCGCTCCTTTGACTTCTGAGGTCTGGGAGGTTTATCTTACCGCAGCTTACCTCCTTTTGACCATCAAAGTTGCACTTCAGACTTGAATCCAAGTCATGATAAAGACATACGTTAAATCATTTAACGGCTTAAGTCCTCAAATGTGCATTAACAATCGAAAAGAACGATGGAGGTAATCATGGCGAAGATCAAAGTATATGGAACCCGATGGTGTGGCGACACCAAGCGTGCCCTCAGGATCCTGGATGAACGCAGCATTGATTATAATTGGATTGATATTGATAAAGATCAAGCTGGGGAGAAGTTTGTCAAAAAGACCAATCGAGGAAACCGCAGTGTTCCCACGATCATCTTTCCTGATGAGAGCATCCTTGTTGAACCATCCAATCAAACCCTGAACGAAAAACTGGATGCGCTGATCGAATAGAAGACCACCCTCTGTTTTAAAGAAAAAACCGGTATCCACCTGGGTCAGGCAAATACCGGTTTTGATTTTTAATATCAGGCAACCGTCTATGACTCTTCATTCATAAATTGCCGCCCAATCAAAAAAATGGCCAAACCCGTCACGAGCCCTATGGCAATCAAAAGCATGGTAACGGCCATTTTTCGTTTATCATCATAGATGGAAGAATTTTCTAACCTGTCACGCAGCGTCCCCACAAAATCACGCCGCGGCTGTACTGGATGCAGCTTGTATTTCAAGGACTTTTCAAGATTCATTAAAGATTGATGATCAACTTCCTGACGACTCACATTAAACCCCTTTCTATAACCTTTCCGGTAAAGCAACAATGCCAACCGTGCCTGGCCCAAGATTGGCTGCAACAGATATGGATAACTCTGTGATGACCACCTCGACAACATTTAATGATTGTTCAAGTTTGGCTTTTAAGAGATTCGCCGTTGCCTCATCCTTTGCATGAACAACCGCCAAACGGAGAGGTTCGGTCCCAAATGCCTCGACAACTCGAGTGATCAACCGATCCAGCGCTTTCTTTCGGGTGCGTACGATCTCTGACATTTCCAGCAAACCCGCTTTCAGACTCACAATCGGTTTAATTTTAAGAAGAGAGCTCAACGCTGCTTTCAAAGCATTGACCCGACCTGATCGGTAAGCAAATGTCAATCGATCCAGGGTTAAAACAACAAGAGCTTTCTTGCGCATCTTATCCAAACGCTCAAGGATCATATCAAGCGACTCACCAGCGCGTTCAAGGAGACGCGCTTCTCGGGCCATAAAACCCAGAACAGCCGACCCTGCCAGAGAGTCAAATGGAATAACCGTGATCCTGTCAACCAGATCACGGGCTGCATTTTCGACCATCTT
>CAYNUX010000792.1:0-1554 GCA_964400115.1 uncultured Cytophagia bacterium | reverse complement strand
GCATTTCGGAAATATTGACGCTTCTCTGAAAGCACTCCATCAAATGGCAGAAGGCGAAGGCTTTGGCGTTATCCTCGGTCAAGGCATCCGAGATATGAAAAAGATATTCGCCGAAAAATACGACCTCACGGATGAGCAAATCCAATTCATGGAAGACATCGGAATGGAATGCAAGGGAATGGAATATTCTGAATATGTAACCAAAGAATCACTGGCAATGCAAGGCGGTTATGGCTTGGCATTGAAAGGCGCACAACACGACGAAGCCTGGTTAATCTTCATGGATATGGTCAACAACCAAATACCCACATTTGAGGATAAAGCGGAAGCACTCCACTATTTCCCCATGTTCCGTACCTGGTTTGGATTAATGGGATTATGTAAACTCCCCTGGAACGACGTTGAGCCGACGGATAATGCAGAAACCGATGAACCCGCCAAAGTGCCAAAACACGTGGAAGGTTATGTAAACTATTTCAGTGGAATGACCGGAAAGGAAATTGACAAGCACGAACTGATATTGCAATCGGAAAGAGTTTATAACTTCCAGCGGGTGTTTAATTTGCGAATGGGATATGGCACTCGTGAATTTGACCAAATCCCTTACCGCTCCGCAGGTCCCGTTACTATAGAAGAGTATGAATCCCGCCAGGAGAGATACGACAGGCAATTGGTGAAAAAAGTGGGCTTGACCAAAGAAGAAGTAGAAAAAATGTCTTCCGAAGAAAAGGTAAAAGCCCTTCGGGATTTCCGCGAAGAGCAATATCAACATCTTTGTGATGCCGTCTATAAACGACGAGGCTGGACCAAAAACGGAATTCCAAAAGTGGAAAAGCTAAAGGAACTGGGAATTGATTTCCCCGAAGTTTTAGAGGTCGTTGAGCCACATCAGGAAGATTAAGAAAGAATTTGCAATAAAAAAAACCTCGCAGGTTTCCCAAGCTTGCGAGGTTTTTTACATTCTCCGCCCTGCAAAGAATCCATCACCTGGATTGGGGAGTGATTTTTTTAAGAATTCCTTGAACAGGGCGGGAAAATATTGATTTTATTCGCTGAAATCGCCCCAATGCTCAAATATCTGCTTCAATCCCTCAAAATCAATTTCCGGATGTTCCTCAATATACCTCTGTGCGTCCTTTACGTCAACCTTGCCGTTGCCATCATGGTCGCCAATCAGTTCAACCAAAATCAGCGTGAAAACGCCCGTGTCTGTTTCTCTGGAAGTTTGCCCATCAGATGCCGTAACCAGCCAATTGATCTGCTCTTGCAAAATATCAAACTGACTGAAATCCAGCGTAAATGTGGTATCGGAGAGGGATGAGACTGTTGTGTCTATTTCTGTTGATGTGATATTGAGTTCATAGCTGATGACATCGCCGTCAACGTCGTGAGATTGTTGCCAGAGGAAGGTGACCGAATTTTGCCCTATTGTCGAACTGTCTTCCGGCGAAATGCGGCTGAAAGGTTGGGGCGGGTCGTTGACATTCTCCACCTCTATCGTGAACTCCTGCAATGCGCTGTCTCCCGCTGCGTCGGTAACTTTCAGGATGACGT
>CAYNUX010000791.1:0-1563 GCA_964400115.1 uncultured Cytophagia bacterium | reverse complement strand
CTTACCTGATAAACTGAAAGTTAACCAAAAAAACCGGGCTGAATTTCTCAGTCCGGTTTTTTTGTGTAAGAACAGATCAATTCAGATAGTAACTTAATTTCTGTAAATGAACTGAGGGGTCTATATGCTCAACCTGAACCTGTTTGGGAACCTGGAGATAGATCGGGGCGTAATTTAGAATTGCGGTAATACCTGCTTCTACTAACAAGTCAACAGCTTCCTGGGCATGTTCTGCTGGTACTGCGAGCATCGCAATTTGAATTTTATTTCGTTTGACAAAATCAACCATTTCGTCCATTGATTTGACCTGTAATTTGCCCACCTGATCCCCAATTTTCCTCTGGTCAATATCAAATACTCCTGCGACCTGGAAACCGCGCTCAAGAAAACCGTTATAACGGGCCAGGCCGCGGCCAATATCCCCGGCACCGATGATGATTGTGTCCCAGACCTGGTCGATCTTTAAAATTTGAATTAACTTGCAAATTAAGAATTCGATTTCATACCCTGTTCCGCGCTTCCCCAATTCACCGAATTGAGATAAGTCTTTCCTGATTTGGGCTGCTGAAATATCCAGCAATCTGCCCAGCTCTTTTGAGGAGGCAAACACATTTCCCTCTTTTTTTAACCTCTGAAGTGCTCTCAGGTACAGAGGCAGGCGCCCGATGATAATTCTGGGTATTGAACCTGTCATAAAATTTTCCTGTTCTGGTAAACTGCGCTTGTGATAATTTTTACTATTTTACCATAATAGAGCATCTGCCAACCACGATGGTATAATTCTCAACAGGGTTAAAACAGCGTACAATTATGAAAAAAACAAATATATACGATCAAATTTTTAATAAAAATCGCAAATTCTAACTGGAACGGGATACGGTAGATCATGTTTGTTGATGAAGTAGAACTGGAACTTTCCGGCGGTAAAGGTGGCGATGGAGTTATCCATTTTCGCCGTGAAAAATATGTGCCACGGGGAGGTCCGGATGGAGGCGATGGCGGTCGGGGTGGAAATATCATACTAAAAGTCGATCCCCATCAAAATACTCTTTCGAATTACCGCCATCAGAAACGATATAAAGCTGATGACGGTAAAAGGGGAGGAGTACAAAATCAGACCGGACGATCTGGCCAGGATTTGTACCTTGCAGTGCCGCCTGGAGCGATGGTTTATGATCTTGATAGCGAATCTTTTATTGGCGATTTGGTTGAGCACGGTCAGGAGCTGGTTGTTTGCCGGGGAGGTCGAGGGGGGAGAGGAAACTCCCGGTTTAAAAACTCCAGGAATAAAACCCCCCGGATTGCTGAAAAGGGGGAACCCCCGGAGGAGAAACTTGTCCGATTGGAATTGAAGTTAATTGCTGATGTTGGGATAGTCGGTGTGCCCAATGCTGGAAAATCTACCCTGCTGTCTGTGATCAGCAATGCAAAACCCAAAATAGCATCGTATCCATTTACTACACTCCAGCCAAATCTCGGCGTGGTGGATCTCGATCATGAAACTCAGCTGGTTGCCGCAGATATTCCCGGACTGATAGAAGGTGCCCACCAAGGGGACGGATT
>CAYNUX010000790.1:0-1564 GCA_964400115.1 uncultured Cytophagia bacterium | reverse complement strand
GACTTCGGTCATTGGGAATACAGAATTATTTTTGAATGAAACGAAATTTGCCGAACTGACTGAGCGTGCGGACTCAATCATTCAGGAGCGGTTAGAGGAAAGTGGTCTGCTTGATACCGAGCGCGCGCGTGAGACGATTCGTCAGTTTTCGCCGCACTTGCATTCCGCGCTGAATTCTCTTCGCCTAATCCTGATGGAAAAGAATTATCTCCCCGTCGCCACAGAAATTTCTTTCGGGAAAAAAGGCGCGGAACAGGGGCTTCAATATGATGTTGTCACTTCCTCGGGAAAAACCTTCGTTGCCTCGATCAGTGGCCAAATTGACTTTTTGGCAAAGTCAGCTGATGGGGATCCCAAGTACTTCGTTATTGATTTCAAACTTTCTAAGACTCCGTCCCTCGATTGGCAAAAACTTCAACTCGGACGCGACTTACAGTTGGGCATTTACTATTTATCTCTCCAATCAATCGAATCGTTTTCATCAGAAACAACCACCCAGAATATTTCAGCGGCTCTCTTTCCTCTGCAAGGGGCCAATGATGCTGCCCGGGTTCTAAAGGGCTTCTTGAATCCAGAGCTTGAATATAAGGAAGAGGATCTTCAGTTCCACCATGATACTCTTCCCGAAGCTGAAAATTTTGAAACCCTTTACGGATCACTCAACGAAATTATCCGTAACCAATTACAGCGAATCGTCAGTGGGGACGCAGCCATTTTTCCGAGCAGAATCGGCACGTCGACCGCCTGTTCTAACTGTGATTTTCTGCGCTCTTGCCGACTGGATTATTCCATGAATGCCGCGAATGTTCATCCCAAAATGAAAAAAGAAGATTCGATTTTTGAACTTACCGGCAAAGAGAAAAAGAAAAAGTCCTCATCGAAATGATGAGGACCCAATTCAGCAGTGTTTTCAATAAGCAAGTCATTTTGAAATGACAGAATGATCGCCTCTTGAAAGAGTTGCCTTGTCAATTTGCTGGCCTGTTTGAGAATATACTTCCAGGTCCACATCGCGGCCATCGACTTTGAAAAATGCATAGTGCGGCTGGGTGCTGTGCGCTTTGAGCATTGGAGACCATGGCAGGTCGAGTTCCTTGTCATACCAGGGAGCGCCAGCGCCACCAGAAGTCACTTGCCAGACCGGATATTCAAAGACCGCTTCTGTGCCGTCCGGTTTCCGTTTATGACCGACATCGGTCATTTCTGGATCAATGATCACGCGGCTGTAGGCGTGCTCATCACCGGTGATAAAGGCCACTGATTTCGGCGAGCCGGCAATGATTTCCCAAAACTCGTTTCTATTCTCCACGATGTCGATATCATCATCATCAATGTCTCCGTCCCTGTCCGTATCTCCGCCGTTATACCACATGGTATCTTGCGTGTGCCCCCCATTTGGGAAAGGAGGCTCCTGCGCAGCATAGAAGAGATTTTCGATGGAATCATCTTCTTCCGCGAGGGCAACTTGTTCGCGCAACCATTCGATTTGATTCGGCAGAATATAGCCCTCCAGGTTTCCGCCATAATCATGCGGGTTGCTGACCCACCAATAGTTATTATTCAG
>CAYNUX010000789.1:0-1564 GCA_964400115.1 uncultured Cytophagia bacterium | reverse complement strand
AGAAGGGATTGAAACGGTTCTTACATTGTATTATAATCAGCTTAAACAGGGTGTTCAGGTGGAAAGAAACTATCAACCTATCGATCAGGTGCTCTGCTATCCCGATGAATTGAATCAGGTGTGGACCAATATTGTGCACAATGCGATCCATGCCATGGATGGTAAAGGGTCTTTGAAAATATCTGTGCAGCAAAAAGACAAGCAATTGGCTGTGTCGTTCACGGATACCGGCAAAGGGATTCCCGGACAGATTCAATCGAAAATTTTCGAACCTTTTTTTACCACAAAGTCCAGAGGAGAAGGGAGTGGATTGGGACTCGATATTGTTCGTCGTATTGTTGATAAGCATCAAGGAAAAATCGATGTAAACAGTGTTCCCGGGGAAACCACCTTTACGGTGTTTCTGCCCATCCCGCAGGTTGAAAAAGGAGAGAAATGTGGCTAAACAAGTTATACTCTGTGTCGATGATGAAAAAATAATTTTGGATAGCTTAAAGACACAACTCAAAGAAAATTTTGGTAACAGTTACCATTATGAAGTGGCAGAGAATGCTGATGATGCTCTCGAGGTCATCGAAGAGCTGACTATTGAAGGGTTTGATATTCTGATCATTGTATCCGATTGGCTCATGCCCGGCATCAAAGGAGATGAATTCCTGATCAAAGTACATGAAAAATATCCGCGCATCGTTAAAGTCATGCTCACAGGACAAGCCAATGAAGAGGCTGTCGAACGGGCTTGCCGTTTTGCCAATTTACATCGATACATTGCCAAGCCGTGGAGTGAAAAAGAACTGGTCGATGCCATAAAATCGGGAATTGCCTCCTTATGAGTAAACCGGTCATAATATGTGTGGATGACGAACAGTTTGTCCTTACCAGTTTAAAAGCAGAATTAAAGGATGAACTCGGAGATCGATACATCATTGAAACGGCTGAAGGAGGTCAGGAGGCCTATGAAGTCGTGCAGGAGTTGTATGCTGCAAACATTGATATTCCTGTAATTATTGCCGATTATATTATGCCGGATCTCAAGGGTGATGAGTTACTTTGTCTTGTACACGAAATTTATCCCAAAACCCTCAAAATCATGTTGACCGGACAGGCCAATGCTGAAGCGGTAGGTAATGCTGTCAACACCGCTCGTTTGTATCGATATATCTCCAAGCCATGGGACGGACATGATCTCAAACTGACGGTACGTGAGGCGATCAAGAGTTTTTATCAAGATAAAAAGCTTGATGAACAGAACCTTGAATTAAAGGAACTGAATAAAAATCTGGAAAAAAAGGTGCGGGAGCGTACCCATGAATTGCAGGATGCTCTACAGAACCTAAAAAATGCTCAATCAAAACTCATTCATGTTGAAAAGATGGCCATCCTGGGCAAGCTGGTTGCAGGGGTCGCTCATGAACTCAATAATCCTATGGGTGCAGTGTCCAGTGCAGCCGATAGTCTCGAACGGTGCACAACAAAGTTGACTTTGCTCCTGCAACAAAGTCAGGATATCGATGCTCTGAAAAAAAATCCTGCTTTTCATCGCTGTACGACCATACTCCAGAAC
>CAYNUX010000788.1:0-1565 GCA_964400115.1 uncultured Cytophagia bacterium | reverse complement strand
GGATTGGCAAAATAGAGAAAGGAATGAACGAATGGCGTTCGATTCAAAAACGTTAACTCGGCTTGCAAAAGTGAGCTGTTTGGATAGATGGTTAGGCCAATGAGCATTTTCATACGATGACGTTGTTCAATTTCCGTCAACCATACGGTTTTGCTGCCATCGTCATTTTGTTCGAGTCGATAATCCATCGGCATAAAGGTGTTGGCTCGGTGATGATGTGGAAAATTCCACTCCACACCGCCGGAAATCCAGGCACCGAGCATGCCGATCAGCGAGGGCTTGATGACGCTCTGTTTGTAGAAAAAATTGTAGCCGTTTGTTTTGTCCACGGCTTCAAAAATACGGCCGCCGAGTTCAGGTAAAACACATATTTTGATATATTCATTTTCGAGATAAATCGCTGTATAGTCCTTATCGGTCATCTCGTTTGTTAAAACATCGGACATGGGATAGGGGTAAATTCGTCCCTGAGCGCCCTGATAGACGCGGCCGGCGTAAAAACGCGGATTATGATCCGGGACATCAACAGCATATGTTGGAATGGTGATCGTTTTTTGATAGATTTGAGTATCTGCAACTAGTAAAGGCGAGAGTGTTAAAAAGGCAAGCAGCGCAAGCCAAAACCGCAATCCAACGTTCACGAAAATCTCCTTTCGCAAATGGCACTAACCTGAAAAGAAATAGTGTCGTAAGATAAAAAACGAAGTGGAGAAAGTCAATTCGTTGAATGTAAAATATTGTGCGGAGATGGAGGAATCCCCGCATTTTTAAATTTAAATTCTAATAAAAGCCCCATCGACCTTGATCGTGAGGTCGGCATGTATATTGACAGTTTGTCCTAAATCCCTCGCTAAAAGAAAAAGTGATCTCAAAATAGTAATCCTGAACGCCGAGTGGATCACAATATTCTTGTGCTTCAGTATAGCATGCTCGGATTTCTTCAATGACATTAAGCGGCCCTCTGAAAAGTAAAATAATATGCGTCGCCAGATAGCCGGCGAACATTGTTTGGTCGACAAGTTTGGCTTGTTCTATTGATGTATTCGTTGTTACTTTGCCTAATGCGGAGAGATTATCTATGACAAATGATACTGGCGGCATACCAAGTGCGTTCTCATCATAAACCGCAACGTTGTATTTGGTCTCTGATGATTCTGTTACACTGACGCGAACATCGATATTGTTACCCAACTGAAACTTTGTATTACCGGGTATGTTGAATTTCTGTTTTGAGATAGCCGATACAACCTCACGATCAGCCACCAGCTTTGCCGTACCAATGGGGCCGCTATTTTTGTCCTGGAATTCGGACATGGTATACCAGTCACCACTGTTTGTGTCATTAAAGAGTTCAATTGATGTGGTGATGTTATCATCGCCAATACTACCAAATGTTTGGTCTAACGCGCTATCCAAGCCGCTGCCCGGTGGTGTGACATATTTATAGCAGCTTGAAAAAACAACAAAAATCAGGATCAACGAGATGGTGCTCAGCATCATGATCGTCTTTTGCAAGGTCGCCTGTCGAAGCATAACAAATCCTCCTGTAAGTGCAGATCGAACGT
>CAYNUX010000787.1:0-1567 GCA_964400115.1 uncultured Cytophagia bacterium | reverse complement strand
GTTCGGCGGGAAGCCTCCCCCGCCGTTTTGGGGGAGCGCAGCCGCCGAACGATTCGCGTTAGTGGCAGGTGGGAGGGACGAGACTCGTCATCGAAAAGGGACAAATTCAAAGCCAGAAAAATGCTCAAAAAACGCGCCGCGTACCCACCTGTCCACTGCACGCTTTGTTAGGCGTTTTCATGTTGTGCCAACGAATTCTCGCCTTTTTTCTGTATTCAGAATCAGAAAGCCGAGCGTGCCAGCCAAAAACGAACTGACCAAAACGGTTATTTTTGAAATTTGGATGACCTCAGGATTATCAAACGCTAATAGTGCAATAAAAATTGAAATCGTAAACCCAATACCGCCCAGAAAACCAATGCCAATCAGTTGCTTCCAGGACACAGCATTGGGCAATTGAGATAAACCAAACTTGATTGCTAGAAAACTAAACCCTAAAATTCCTATCGGTTTTCCGATTAACAAGCCAACAAAAATACCTAAGCCATTTGCTGTAAATAGTCCGTCAGCCCAGTTTCCTGTCATTGTGATGCCAGTATTGGCTAATGCAAAAAGGGGCAGAATCATGAAGGTGGTCGGTCTATTCAAAAAGTGCTGTAATTGGTAAGACGGCGATGTTTCATCGTGGTTTGAAAATGGTAGCACGAACGCAAGGAGCACGCCCGCGATGGTAGGGTGGACACCAGAACTGAGCATAAAGTACCACATGATAATTCCAAAGATAAGATAAAGAGGTAGCCATTTGATGCCAAAGCGGTTGAGTATGAATAATACTGCAAATACTCCGAGAGCCAGCATCAAATATGTTGGTGACAAGTCGCTTGCGTAAAACACGGCGATAACAACAATTGCACCCAGGTCGTCGATGATGGCGAGTGCGACAAGAAAAATCTTTAGTGAGTTCGGGACTAGACTACCCAATAGCGCCAGCACGCCGAGTGCAAATGCAGCATCTGTTGCCATTGGAATACCTAGACCAGCTTGTGTTTCAGTTCCCCTATTGAGAAGGAAATAAATCGTGGCAGGCGCTAACATACCACCAATCGCGGCAAAAATGGGTAGGGTCGAGTTTTTGAGGTCAGATAGTTCTCCAACGAAAAATTCTCTTTTCATCTCAAGTCCAATGAGTAGAAAAAAGACCGCCATCAAGCCATCGTTAATCCATTGTTCAATACTATACTTCAAGTCCATAGCGTTTGATTCAAATCCAATTTGGATATGCCAGAAATCTACATACTCCTTTCCAAAATACGAATTGGCAATCATGATTGAAGTGATTGTGCAGAGGATCAGAACAATTCCAGATGCTTGTTCGCTTTCAAAAAATTCGACAAAAAGGCTTGTAAATTTTATTTTCAATGTTTATCGTTACCTATGAAATAGATGCGGTTAGACGGCTTGAAAGGCAAACGCCTAACGGCGCGGCGGATAACCTGCATTGCGGGTCAAGGGTGCGCGCAGTGGAACGATTGAGATTCCCTTTCTGGTAGAGCATTGGTCGATTCAACAAAAAGTGTCAAGCGACAATTAGAAATGGACATTGACGACAATTAAAAACGCCCATGCC
>CAYNUX010000786.1:0-1572 GCA_964400115.1 uncultured Cytophagia bacterium | reverse complement strand
GTATCAGCAGACTCAACAGACATCTTGTGACTCCACAGGTCTCTTTTGAGAAGGGGAAGCAAGCGGCAAGGCGAAAATGAATGTAGAACCTTCCCCCACAGCGCTCTCTACATCTACCCAACCACCATGAGCTTCTACCACCGACTTGACAATAGCCAAACCTAAACCATGACCTTCCTCAGACAAAGTCTCTTTGCTACCTACTTTGTAAAATTTACTGAACAAACCGGCTTGTTTATCCATAGGAATGCCAGGCCCCGTATCAGAAACTCGCACCCATATCTCATCATCCTCAAGGTCGGCCGAAATCTTTAATTGGCCTGCTGGCGGCGTATATTTGACGGCATTGTTTACCAAATTATTAATCGCCTGACCCAGACGTACAGCGTTCCCTTCAACATAGGGCAAATCTGGATCGATGTGAATCGAAATATCAAGCTGTTTCTCCTCTGCCTTGACCACAAATGCAGCGATGCTCTCATGAATCAGGTCCGCGATATAGACAGGCTCACGAACTTGATCCACACCACTTTCTATCAAAGACAAATCCAGCAAGGCGTTGATAATCTGTTTCATCTTTTGGATGCCAGAAAGAATCTCACCTACGTAACGATGACCCTCATCACTCAATCCTGGCAGGTCTTCCAACATCCAAGCATAACCATAAATCAATCCCAAGGGCGATTTCAAATCATGAGAAGCCGAAGCGACAAACTCGGACTTGAGCGCATCCAACTTTTTAAAGTGGGTCACGTCGTGAAACATCAATACAACACCTGCATTCGGTACCCAAGCTAAAGAAACATCAAAAATCCGACCATCGTCGGCATAAACCTCGCCCCGTTCAGAACGGCCATTTTGTAAGGCCCTTTGAAACAAATCGATCAGACGCGGATCGGGGGATATTTGCTGCAAAAAGTTTCCCAACACAGCATCCGTATCCCGTCCCAAAATCATCATGCTCGCTGCATTGGCATATAGAATGCGTCCCGTTGCATCCACGATGATGATGCCCTCTTCTACGCCACTGATGACAGCATACAACATGGCGCGTTCTTTACGCACATTATCATAAAGACAGGCATTCTCAACCGCAGTAGCTGCCTGCCCAGCAATCCCCACCCCCAAAGCTAAATCACTTTGATCAAAATGATCTGGGCTACGATGTGTAATGGTCAAAATACCATTCAAACGCTCGCGATACAAAAGGGGCACACACAACGCCGAACGCGTGAGATACGGGTCATCGGGCAAGTGGACCCAACGATCATCAATCTTGGTATCGGTAATCAAAACCGGCTCGCGATGCCGAAAAACATGACCGGCCGCCCCCTGGCCCAAAACCACTGAAATAATCTCTTCCGATTCATGAGAGGGTAAATACCAACGCGCCAGAATCTTTTGTACGACCCTTCCCGAGGCATCTAGAACAAAGATAGAACCGCGTTCCGCATCCAGCGCGCCAACCGTCAACCACAACACCCGGCGGAGCACCGTCTTTAACTTGAGGGTGCTGGTAAAACAACGTGTAACTTCCAAGATCAGATCTGTCTGACACTGATCGAGTTCAAC
>CAYNUX010000785.1:0-1572 GCA_964400115.1 uncultured Cytophagia bacterium | reverse complement strand
GGAAGTCCTGTCCAAAGAATTACCTTCCTATACTGCAAAAGGAATAGAGTTTGTCTTTGTTTCACAACTCTTGGAATAGCGTTCTGGCCCTGCGACCGGAAAATCGTATAGGGCAGGATCAGCTTTAAAGTGATGGTTGCAAAAGTGCGTTATTCAGGACGGCATGACGCGGCTGTCCAGCAGCCGCTTAAGTGTAGCACTATTTCCGGGGGACCATCCAAACGATCGCTTCCAGACATCATCGCTCTCCATACAAAGGTAGATAAATACCTCTTTGGAATAGTGACGAATCCATTCATACATGCTGGAAAACATTTCAACCCGGACAGGCTTGAAATAGCGCATTTTTTTATCTTTGCCCTGCAACAGTTCTCCGAGCACAATGCGGCTTTCAGGGTGACGCTCCCGAATCAAATCATCCATTCCCGGCGGATAGCGTAACGCACCGAGGCTGATCCAGGCAATATTCTCGGGCCGGATGGCGGAAAAAATCCGGTGTACGATATCACGATAATGCTCTTGCCAGCCCGGATGGTCGATCATCGGATCAAAGTGAAATCCTAAACGATACCCCGCTTTTTGCACGGCTGCGGCGGCCTTTAAACGGGCAGTAATAGATGGCGCATGCTGCTCTTCTCTGGCTACCACCTCATCTGCATTCATGGACCAGGAAACCACGGTACGACGATTATGGTCGAGGCCGAGGATATTCTCGATGTGGATATTTTTACTTTTTAATTCAATAATGGCGTTGGATTTTTGGGCAAAATACCTGACCAGTTCCGGACTCTGTTGTGTAATGTGATCAAAAGTGAGGCTGTCGGTCAGTTCACCGGTACCGATACGAAAAAACTTTGGGCTGTCGAGTTTCCGCTCCAATTCACCAAAAAGATCCTCGAGATTACAATAGATCGTCAAAAGCGGAGAATTGAGATAACCCTGCAGAATACAATAAGAACATCCCAAATCGCACCCCGCAGCCACATCGAGATTATAATAGAGACAACAGATATGTTTTGAGGTGCCGGGGCAGAGTCTTAAGAACGGACCGCGCTGACGTGCCAATAAAACATGCCCTTGCCAATCCTCAGCATGGACAGTGTGTTGAGCCTGTCTCCATATGGTTTCACCATCATCGACTATTGTTGTCGTGACCTGCAACCGATCGATGATGTTTTGGGTAAAAGAATAGCGCTGTACACTTTTTTCTACCCACAATTTTTGTATAAATGAATTTCTCATAGAGATTCAAGAATTTTATCTATTAATCCGTTTTGCAACATATCATCGAATTTATGCAATGCATTTTTATAGTGTTGGTTTTCCTGAACGGTAAACAAAACCTGCAACTCTCCGCTCTCGAAATAGGGGTCTGTTCTCATGACGATATTCTCGGACAAGGAGGCTCGTTTGATCAAAGCATCGAAATGCTTTTGATGCTCAGAATAGCGTGGGTAACGCTTTTGCATTAAGATCTGTTTGATGGGGCCTGCTTTTTGTGAAAAAGTCAATTTTTCTTGTTCCAGAATTGCTTTAAATTCCCTCCTCAGGGTAAGCTCGTAAACAGAACTT
>CAYNUX010000784.1:0-1573 GCA_964400115.1 uncultured Cytophagia bacterium | reverse complement strand
ACCGGCAAGAGCGGTACGTTTGCATTATCAGACAATCTCTCCCATCAGATCGTACTCTAGCGCATCGGTTATTTTCACCATCGCAAAATCGCCGACACGGGCATAATTGTCTTTAGCTGCCACCAAAACCTCATTGTCCACTTCCGGAGAATCTCCTTCTGTGCGGCCAACGAAATACTCGCCATCTTTGCGATCAAAAAGAACCCGCAGCGTTTGTCCAATCAACGCCTGATTTTTCTCGAACGAAATCTCCTGCTGAATTTCCATCAGCCGATTTGCCCGCTCCGTTTTCACCTCTGCCGGCACATCGTCGTCCAATTCGTGCGCCCTGGTATTTTCTTCGTGCGAATATTGAAAGACCCCCAGACGATCAAAACGCATTTCCCGAACAAAATCGCACAAATCCTGAAACTCGGCCTTCGTCTCTCCGGGGAAGCCCACCAGCATGGTCGTACGCAAGGTCAATTCCGGCACTTTGGCCCGAGCCGCCGCCACCAAATCCAGTGTTTCTGCTTTGGTAATTTGCCGGCGCATCCGCTCTAGCACCGCATCATTGGCGTGCTGCAAAGGCATATCCAGGTAATTGCAAATTTCCTTCCGCTCCGCCATCGCATCAAAAATCTCCCTTGGAAACTTACTCGGATACGCATAGTGCAAACGAATCCACTCAATGCCTTCCACATCGGCCAAAGCATGCAGCAGTCGAGGTAACTCCCGCTTTTTGTAAATATCCAAACCGTAATAAGTCAATTCCTGAGCGATAAGCATCAATTCTTTTACACCGTGGCGAGCCAGATTTTGCGCTTCTTTCACCAATTGTTCAATCGGCCTGGAGACGTGCTTACCCCGCATCAGGGGGATAGCACAGAAGGAACAGGTTCGATTGCAACCTTCAGAAATCTTCAGGTAAGCATAATGTTGCGGCGTAGTCGTAATGCGTTCACCGATGAGTTCATGCTTGTAATCGGCATTCAACTTGGCGAGCAAACCCGGCAGTTCCAAGGTGCCGAAATAGGCATCCACCTCGGGGATTTCCTGCTCCAAATCATCCTTGTAGCGTTGCGACAAGCAGCCGGTGACGTATAATTTTTCAATATCACCCTGCTTTTTCGCTTCGGCGTATTCCAAAATGGTATTGACCGATTCCTCTTTTGCCAAATCAATGAACCCGCAGGTATTCACGATGACCACATTCGCATCCGAGCTGCTGTCCTCGTGCGTCACCTCAAACTTATTACCCCGCAACTGCGTGATGATATTCTCCGAATCCACCAGGTTTTTGGAGCATCCCAGTGTGATTACATTCACTTTATCCCGCTTTAATGTCTTTGTCTTCATGGTTTGTTGTCTGTTGCTGCTTGTTGATTCCCAGATTTCGATTATCCGTTATTTCGTCACTCGTATTTCGCATTTCCTAAAGATAGGCATAATAACGTCATCAGCGAATAATCAGTTTGCCACAAATGCGTTATTTATGGAAAATGACCAACTATGAAAAATTGTGGACTCCTTTTTGGACTGTTTTTGGCGGCAAGCCCGCTGTTTGCACAATTTGGCATCTCCGGCGGCTATG
>CAYNUX010000783.1:0-1575 GCA_964400115.1 uncultured Cytophagia bacterium | reverse complement strand
AAGAAGATTTGGTAAAAATCGTTTCCAATATAATTCGAGTCAATCCCGAATATATCGAACTCTTTACGCTAAAAGATATCCCGGAATGGGATGAAATCGATCCTCTCTCCTGATCCTGGTGACAGGTTCCTTGTCCGAAATAAATGTAATATGACAGGCTATGGCCCGTTTTCTGCAACGTGCTGATATGGTTTCAAAAACAACGGCAATTCCCAAATTTTTGTCTTAAAATCTCACAGGTGTAATCAAATTGATACACCCGATCGTCTACTAAATATCGGTGTGCATATGAAATGTCTCGTCTGCCTACAACCTCTGCGTCATGCGCTTTTGCTGTCATTGTTTATTGCTTCCAGCCTGTTTGCTGATGCGACTTTTCCGGTTCCTGAGCAATTGGAAAAAAATATTCAGTTTTGGGTTCAGGTCTATTCTCGCTATTCAACAAGTGAGGTCTTGATTCATGACAGGGATCATTTGGATATTGTTTATCAAGTCATCGATCTGGACGATTATTACCCAGAAAATGCCGGTTTACGAACCAAATGGCGTAAGGTTTCAGAGGTTTCGAATCAATATGAAGAAATTCTGGATCGACTTTGCCGTATTGATTCAACTGAGGTAAACTCTCTTTCGGATCAGGAACGGTATGTCTATAATTTATGGCTCCATGTCGATGATCCCCAGAAATTCCGCACTGCGAGGTACAATGTTCGCGGCCAAAAAGGATTGCGGGAACAATTTCGACAGGGAATCATTCGCTCAGGCCGATATCAGGAAAAGATCAAAGAGATTCTCAGAGAGCACGATGTTCCTGAAGATTTGCAATACCTGCCTCATGTAGAGAGTTCGTTTAATCACAAGGCTTATTCACGTATAGGTGCTGCCGGAATGTGGCAATTTACACGTTCCACAGGCCGTTTATACATGAATGTCGGTTATACTGTGGATGAACGACTCGATCCGATCCTCTCCAGCATCGCTGCGGCTCGTCTTCTCCGCGATAATTATCGAGCTTTACAGAGCTGGCCTCTGGCTATCACTGCCTATAACCACGGTTTGAACGGGATGAAAAGAGCGCGAGCCCGTCATGGAAGCGATATTGGGACAATCGTTGATGAATATCGGAGCAGAATATTTGGATTTGCATCGCGAAATTTTTATGCTGAATTTCTCGCCGCCCGAAAAATCGCATCCAACTATGAATTTTATTTCGGTCCTTTGGAACTCGATAAACCCCTAGATGTGGAGGTTTTTGAGCTTCCCGATTATGTGACCCTGAATACTCTGCTCAAACGCTTTGAGCTCGATCCAAAAACGATTGCTGAATTGAATCCCGCACTCAGACCCGCTGCTATAAAATCGCAACGTAGAATCCCCCGGGGATATCCGCTGCGTTTGCCTGCTCATATAGACATCGATTGGGGATCCCTCTATACGACTCTTGATCCTTCTGAAAAATATAATGATCAGATCCGGGATAAATACTATACCGTTCGTATGGGTGATAATCTGAGTGACATTGCCCGAAGAGATCGGAAGAGCGTCGTGTAGGGAAAGAGTGTAGATCTCGGTGGT
>CAYNUX010000782.1:0-1581 GCA_964400115.1 uncultured Cytophagia bacterium | reverse complement strand
GGGCCCACCACCCACCCCCAGCCCCGGCAGGGGCTGAATAGAACGACCGGTAGAGCTGTGAGGAAAAACTCTCGAATTCACATCTTTTCAAAGCACGGCTATCAGGCTCGAATGCTGCCCGAGCTGTGGTTTCTGATCCGGGTTTAAAGGGATTTATCCCGGAAGGGACTGTGCACATCCCCGGCTGCGTGTTTCCGGTTCGCGCCGCGGTTTTGTTTCATCCTGGCTCTGTGGCTGCCGAAAGCCATGGTTTTTAATGCTGATTTAATGGCCCTTGCCCCGGAGGGGCAACATAAAATAACCTGGCGGCAAAGTCCCAGGAAAAAGTTCCGCAGTCAGTTTTCTTTGGGGTATGATTAGGCAGAATATATCGCAAATAATCTAGCCCGAAAGGAAACAAACCGCATGCGACTGTCACGACTGGTCATTCTTTTTTCTCTTTTATTCGCCTGCTTTTTGTCTGCTGCGACACGTCATGAACGTCTCTCAAAGCTCGATGCCCTGGAACAACAATATGATCGCCTGGTCAAAACGGCAACCGATCCGCAACAACGGATGCAATTGCAAAAAACGATCCTGCAACAACGCAAAGAACTGTTGACTATCCAAAGCGATCCGCTCTATGATGACCACGAGATCATGCTGGATGACCATGTGCTCTTGCAGGATCTCTATGTCTATCCGGCGTCCGAAACCTATGTACAACTCTATGCCCGACTGAAAAACACCGGCACCGAAAATCTCAATTTTTTGCAGCTCGAATTCATATTTTACAAAAATAACAGTGTGGTGGCAACGGATTACAGTTTTATCGATTTCGAAACCTATGGAACCTCGGGTATTCTGCCGTTTGAAGAGACCTTTGTCGAGGCCCTGACCGAGAAATCCGATTTTGACAGTGTCTCGGTGCTGGTGCAATATCAGATCGATAAATACCGGGATACCGATATTCTCTGGGATTCGATACTAGAGCTGCAGGACACAGAGGAACAGCGATCCGGTTCCAATCTGATGTGGCAGGGGATCGTCGAAAACAAAACCGGCTTTTCGGTCGATTTTGGGATGGTCTTTGCCAGCTTTTATCGCGATGGCCGGATGATCGGATTCGACAGAACCTTTGTCGATGAAAACCATCAGGATCCCGAGACCGTGCGGATTGTCTCGGTGGTCGATATACCGGATTCATACAATGAAATCAACCTGCACAATTATGCGGATCAGGATATTTCCCTGGCAGGCTGGCATCTTTCTCCTCAGGACGGCGAGCTGGCCCATGCTCTGGAAGGCAGTCTCGGGGCCGGTGCTTTTCTCTCTTTGGATGCTTCCCGGCTGCCTTTTGCAGTGGACAGAGAGCAGACCTATGTGCTCAGCGATGATCAGGGCAATGAGATCGATATATGGAATCGCGCCAGCGAAAACCGCATCTCTTCGGGGATGCGCGCCTATTTTCAGGAAATCACGCTTTTTGAGGGCATCTATGACGAGGTCAAATACCGCGTACAATATGGATTGTACAGCCTGCAGGGCGACGGCAATCTCGCGCCCAATGCGCCACTCTTTTCCCGCTCTGCTTTGCAAACC
>CAYNUX010000781.1:0-1587 GCA_964400115.1 uncultured Cytophagia bacterium | reverse complement strand
AGATTCCGTGACATTTTCCCGATCGTTGAGGTAGTGTGTATTGGCACCATTGCGGAAAAGCTGAAATCCGAAGGTGGCAACATCATCACCTGACTCGTAACCAAAGTTTGCATAACTCACACCAAAATCTTTAGACGTCAGACCTTCAAATCGAATCGCTAGCTTTCCGTCAAAATATTCATTTGCATAATGAACCATGGTCTTTTTACGAACTTTTAACGTATCTGTAGGACTCACATCTATCCAGGCCGAATAAGCGCGACCGGCATTATTGGTTTGTGCAATGTCGACTTTGAAAATGCTATCATTTTCAACCACACTGGCCCCAGAGCATTGCCATTTATTGAGGTCGATAGAATTATCATCAAAATCATCAGAAAAACGGATTCCAGACGATATTGATACATCAAACGAATTTACACTGATGGCCTCACCGGTCGCTGTGGTTACCGTAATAGGACCCGATTGAGCATCAGAGGGCACGACCGCACGAATTTGCATAGATGAATCGACCCAGTAATTATCACAAGAGGAGCCATTAAATTGCACATCAAGGACATCCCTGAATTGTCCCCCCATAATGGTCACTGTTGTGCCTAAAGGTCCGCTCGAGGGTGAAAAGCTTGATATAAAGGGTGGCGGGTTGGGAACGCCCTCATAGATGTATACTTTGCCGGCATCTTGCGCACCTTGATCATTCCATGGAGCGCTCACAGCCAAATTCCAGGCATCATTGGCGAGCACATTAAATCCGGATGCCAAGGCCCATCCAAATCGATCCTCAGCCACCTCACCTAATAATGTAGAATCGGCATGGGTATCCGGACTTTCTCCCCCATGGTAGAGATATACCTTTCCGGCATTGGCTCCATTTTCATCATTGCCCCAGGCTCCAATAGCAAAATCATCAAAAGCATCATCTGAAAATTGATATACTGACGTTAACGCATAACCAAAATGATCATCGGTATGTTCACCGTCAAAAATGGCATCTGATGTTGCATCCATCATACTGCCCCCGAGGTACAAAAAGACTTGTCCAGCAGCCTCCATTCCTCCCATAGGTGCACCGACCAGCAGATCGTCAAATCCATCATTGTTTACATCACCGGCAGCAGCAACAGAATATCCAAACTGAGAATGGGGAGCAATTCCGGAAAGGGCGAGGTCGGGTTGATCATCGAGAATACCACCAAAATATATATAAACTTTGCCTGTATTTATTCCAGATGTCGAATCTCCATAAGCACCAATACAAAAATCATCGATGCCGTCATTGTTCAAATCACCTGCGTTACAAATCGATTGTCCGAAATAGCCGTAAAAGCCTTGAAATGTCATATCGAGTTGGATATCTTAAATATCTGGCTTGCCTCGATAGAGATGCACTTTGCCACTATTCTTTGAAGCAATTTCGCTCACCAGTATGTCACCATATCCATCATTGTCAAAATCTCCGGAAGCGAGAGCATGACCTAAAAATGGAGTTTCTGCAAGTAAACGGGTAGGTTCTGTGGGAAAGGGATCGGCCCCTTGGTAGAGCCAGAGTTTACCTTGGATAGCATCAGTTATTATTAAATCATTGAA
>CAYNUX010000780.1:0-1590 GCA_964400115.1 uncultured Cytophagia bacterium | reverse complement strand
GCTTTGACCCGCTTTTGTAGTTCTTTTTCTTCGTAATCAACTCTGATCCCGACTATGGTATGTCCCGGTCGAGTCCGGTTGGTCGATTTCCAGGGTCTCTGCTCCTCAACGAGTTCTACTGTTTTAAAACATTCTCGTCTTTCCGAATCGTATCGATAACGAACATATAAAAGCTTGTCTCCATATTTCTGGACGAGTTTTTTTGTCCCTGGTTGCCCCGGAAGTAAGGTTCGATGCATCTCATCTCATCTCCTCTATAGTAAATCCGCCGGACTCTTGACACCCCTCCCGCCTTTATTCAGCACATGGGTATAGATCATTGTCGTTGAAACATCATGATGTCCGAGCAATTCCTGTACAGTCCTGATATCATACCCATTCTCCAGCAAATGCGTGGCAAAACTGTGCCTCAATGTATGACATGTCACACGTTTGCGAATACCTGCTTGCCTGGATGCAGATTTTATCGCTTTTTGGATTACTGATTCATGGATATGGTGTCGTCGCCTTTTTCCGCTTATCGGATCGCTGGAAATCTGTGTTGCTGGAAATACAAATTTCCACACCAATTCTAATCCTGCAGTAGGAAATTTACGCTCCAATGCATCTGGCAAATAGACGGTAGTGTAACCATTTTTTATATCTTGTTCATGCAATATCCGAACGTAATCAATTTGCTTACGCAATGATTCGATGATCGCACCGGGTAGCATTGTGACCCGGTCTTTATCACCCTTGCCTTGCCGTACGAGTATTTGCCCATAATCAAAATCAATATCGCCGACTCGTAAATTCAGGCATTCATTTAACCTCAAACCGGACCCATATAGCATCATCCCCATCAGCCAGTCCCGTCCTGTTAACTTTGCCATCACCATTTTTACTTGATGTTTGCTCAGAACATTCGGCAATCTCTTGGGCCGTTTTGCCCAGACAAGATCGAGTTTTCCAATTTCTTGACAAAGAACATGTTTATAAAGAAAAACCAATGAACAAAGCGCCTGATTCTGGGTGGAAGCCGCCACATTTTTGTGGACTGCCAGATGAGAGAGAAATTGATTAATATGCCTCTCGTCTAGCTCTGCCGGATGTTGTCTGTTATGGAAAACGATATATTCATAAATCCATCTAACGTACACTTTTTCTGTACTATGACTGTAATGGCGTGTGCGCAACGCATTGCGCACCTGATCCAGCAATTTTACATTTGTGTGCGAGTTCCTATCCATGGTCACGGTGATCCTGCATATTATTGGCTGCTTGGTAATGATCTTTCCCAATTATTAGAATCTCAGAGCCTCGGTTGACCATGTTCCCCAGTCGATAAAGAATGCCAAAACATACGCTCTATTTGGCATAAATAAAGCACCCCAACTCGCTTGATTTACAAAATTTGCTCTAGTCTTTTAGGGTGACGGATTTGTCAAGGTTATCGAATATCTAATCTCCCTTTTTGCCGATTTACAACCGTCCCCCCCTAAACACAAAAAGGCCCAAAAACAGATCTCCCTGAATCTGTCTCTGAGCCTTGATTTTTCGTCATACCACCCCCTCTGATCGATATGAACCGCCTGGTTGCCTGGCGTGGGT
>CAYNUX010000779.1:0-1592 GCA_964400115.1 uncultured Cytophagia bacterium | reverse complement strand
GCGACAGAGATGAAATAATTAAACGTTTTGAAAAGCCGTGCAAGGATTATCCGCATCCAACAAAGATACCCGCAGGCAGGATTGAGCTGGATTTTGGTGATGACTGCACAGCATTTAACGGCATATTGTCTTTGCAGCAGGCAACGGCGGATATAAAAATAGATTTGCCTGACGGCAGATGCAGTATCAGAGCTTTCGTGCATGCCTCAGACACACATGGCAGGATTTCAATAAAAGGATTGCACCCGAAGATAAATCTTGTCGCCCATAATTTTTCAAACAGCGGCCAAAAGGATATCTCAGTTGATTCGTGTCAGGCGCTTGGTTATCCTGTCGCAGAAAAAGGCGGAGAAGCCAATTTGCAATGGTATCGCCAAAAGACCTGCCAGCAGCTTGAATTTGCAGTTATCGCTGGAATGAAGGTAACAGCCGATATAATGGACATTGTCTTTGTAGTGGCCTGCAGCAATGACGGCAATGACTGGTTTGAGAAGGCCGTAAATAATATTGAAAGCGCTCTGGCCAAATCTTTCGATCAGGACCATAAAGAACATTGCCAATGGTGGGCAGATTACTGGGCGAAAAGCTCAATCTCACTGCCCGATAAACAGATTGAGAATATATGGTACCTGAACAATTACCTGTTCGGCTCATGTTCGCGAAAGGGCTGTCCGCCTATGCCTCTGCAGGGAGTCTGGACGGCAGATGAGGATAAGCTGCCGCCATGGAGAGGCGATTATCATAACGACCTCAATACGCAGATGAGCTACTGGCATTACCTGAAGGCCAATCATATCCGTGAAGGTGAAAGCTTTGTGGATTTTTTATGGAGCCTAAGAGATGCCGCCAGGGAATTTGCTCACAAGTTTTATGATGCCCCAGGTTTATGTTTGCCCTCAGTTATGACAATAGAAGGCAAGCCTTTGGGCGGTTGGGCAATGTACACACTTTCCATTCCAAACCATTTATGGCTTTGTCAGGCATTTGTTAAGCATTGGGAATATACAGATGACAGGCATTTTCTTGAAAATAAGGCATACCCTTTCTTGAAAGAATCCGCACAATGTCTGCTGCGATGGCTGGAGCCTGATGCCAACGGCAAACTGAAACTTCCGATATCCGCATCGCCCGAAATACATAACAATGCAATCGAGGCCTGGCTGAGACCCAATTCCAATCATGACCTTGCGATTATGCGTTATCTTTTTGAATCGCTTATTGAAATGGCACGAGAGCTGGACACACAAGAAGATGCAGATTTATGGGAGCAAAAGTTGTCGCAATTGCCGCAGTTGAGTGTAAACGAGGATAATATTTTAATGCTCTCGCCTGATGAATCTCTTAATGAAAGCCACAGACACCACGCACACGCAATGAGTATTTATCCGCTGGAGCTGCTCGATTATCACGGCAGTGAACGCGATAAGGCAATAATCGACAAGACTGTTGAAAACCTCGAAATACTAGGCTCGGGTCAATGGGTAGGCTTTTCGTTTCCGTGGATGGCTGAGTTTTATGCCTGTCAGGGCAACGGCGAAGGAGCGGCCTATCAGCTGAAATTGTTCTGGGAATGTTTCTGCTCGCAGAATGGT
>CAYNUX010000778.1:0-1596 GCA_964400115.1 uncultured Cytophagia bacterium | reverse complement strand
GGTGTCTGGTCGGCGTGTTTTTTAATATTTTTCGCCCCAATCGTTCTGCTTTTTCAAAATTCCTGGCATTAATGAGTGTTAGCACCTGGAGATAGTCTTGCCAGACCTCTTGGGAAAGATAAGGCTTTAACAGGTTGGAGGGAACCGTCCCCACTACGAGCGGCACTTTGTTTTTTCGGCAAAGCAGGATGATATGCGTCAGGTTATTTTCATAGGCAGCCATTCGTTCTTTAGCTTCCTTTTTTGTGAATTTATGCCGCCAGGCCCTGGCATAGTTGACCGATGCCTTAGATAGTAGCCTGTTATTATGATCTTTTTGCATTTTTGCGATCCGGATGCCCGCGATTCGATCTCTGACGAACCGGAGAAAGGCAAATTTAGACATTATTTTCTGAATATTGTTTGTTTTTAAGGACACCAGTTCCAACTGTTCCAGTTCTTCAAATTCGTTGTGACCGGAATAAAGCAGTATCAGGTCTGGTTGATAGTTCAGAATTTCTGTTACTATGGGTACCAGTCTTTGAGAGCCATAGGATTTTCCGCCGGCATTAATGATTTCAAAGTCTGTAAATTGTTTTCCCAGCCGGTCTGCCAAAATGGATTGCAATATATTCATTTGCTTATTTAGAGAAAGATGATAGACAGACGACCCCCCAAGAAAAAAGATACGCACGATATGTGTTGGTTTGGGGACGGTAAATTGGGTGCCGTGGAATGCCGACAATTTTTCCGGGTTGGTTTTCAGAAATCCCGGGCGCTTTTTATCTTGTATATACAGTCTGCTGTCTGGGTTAAACCCCAATCCGATATCAATGGTGGCTGGCGGTATCCAGATCTCTATCGCACGAGCTGTTATTTCAAGGAGTGCGAAAAAACTAAAAATAATTAGAGATGAATAGATGATTGTTTGCTTGGTGGAATATTTTTTCAGCATACTGGGAGATCACTGTGCCTGGGTATTTGGATAACACCTGCGGGTGATATCAATGATGGGTTGCAATAATATGTCTGCCATGACATCGTGCACGTATTCATTCAGATGGAGCCCGTCATAGGAGAACACTCTGGCATTGTTGTTAACAGCGGCAAAATGGTTTGTTAAATCAACGAGGGCAATGTCGGGATGTCGTCTTACTGCCTGCTTGACCCCTGCGTGAATGTCGCTGTGTTTATATTTATCAAAAGGCGCGTCAAAATCCGGCAGGATTATCATAATAGCAGTAAGCCCTTGTTCCTGCACCAGCGTCTGCAGCATATCCAGTCCGGCGTCTACCGGAGTTTGTCCATTCAATATGTTTTTTTTATACCACTTGTAGCTTTGGGCCTTTGCCAGTCCTGTTCTATGATAAATTATAAATACCAGACGAGAGTGACGCAAAAGAAAATTTCGGATGGTGGTGGCTGAAGATGGTATCGAAAGGGGATTGCGTTTATGCAGGTATTCATAAACCCCGGCATCGGCATCTACGACAAAGTCGTTGATACAGAAGGTAATCAGAACAAGATCCGGATCGTAGGCCAATCCTTTGGATCTTAGTGTTTCAATTTCCTGAAGGGTGTGATAGCCACCTACTGCCATATTCAGTACTTCATATC
>CAYNUX010000777.1:0-1601 GCA_964400115.1 uncultured Cytophagia bacterium | reverse complement strand
CTGGTGGGGGATTTGTGTTCAACACCGTCCATAATATTCAGGCCGATGTGCCCCCTGAAAATATTCTTGCCATGATCGAGACGGTACAGGATTATGGACGGTATTGAGAGCTTGAGCCATATAAAAACAGAGATGCTGGTCTCACACAACGTCGCCAAGGCGCAAAGAAAAAAATGTATTGAATCAGGCTGCTGTACAAATGTACCTCATTTGAACCGGAGGAGTTGAATGGAAACCAAATATCCTAACCGCTATCGCTGGGTGATTCTCTCTTTGCTATTTGTGGCCACCACGATTAATTACATGGATCGCATCGTCCTGTCTGTGCTTATTCCCACAATCAAATCGGATTTAAACCTGAATGATATAGCATTTGGACACATCCTCAGTGCTTTTCAATTGACCTATACGCTAGGTTTTCTGTTTGTTGGCAAGTTGATCGACAAGCTGGGAACGAGGCTCGGGTATTTGCTCTCTATCCTTCTTTGGTCTGCTGCAGCTGCAATGCATGGTGTCTGCAATAGTGCTTCCTGTCTGGCTGTTTGGCGGGGAGCGCTAGGCGTTACCCAATCGGGTAATTTCCCGGCCGCCATAAAATCAGTATCTGAATGGTTTCATGTGCAGGATCGCAGTTTTGCCACCTCTTTGTTTAATGCCGGATCGAGTATTTCGAACATTATCGGTCCACCGCTTATCGTTGCGCTTGCGTTGCTGGCAGGTTGGCGATGGACGTTTGTCGCGTTTGGATTGTTGGGATTTTTGCTGGTGGCCGGTTGGCAGGTACTCTATAAATCAGAGAAACAACCTGAATTCGGGCAGGATCAGACCAAAGAACACATCCCCTGGTTACAGTTGCTGCAGGACCGTCGCAGCTATGCCATTATGCTGGGTAAATTTTTTACCGACCCCGTGTGGTGGTTTTATCTGTTCTGGATGCCCAATTACCTCTCTTCACAGCGGGGATTCGATCTCAAGGAAATCGCATTTGCCACCCCTCTTATCTATATCATGGCGACGCTAATCGGTTTTGCCGGTGGCTGGTTCCCCGGTTACCTCATGCGCAAGGGATGGAGTGTGAGCCGGGCACGAAAAACCACGATGGCTTTTTCGGCTGCATTGTTGCCCTTTACCGCATTTGCTGTTTTTGCCTCCAGTCCGTGGCTGGCGATCGCGTTGGTCAGTTTGGCGTGTGGAGCCCATAATAGCTGGTCAGCCAATATCTTTACCCTGACCAGCGACTGTTTTCCGTCCAGAGCTGTGGGATCGATGACCGGTCTGGCCGGATTTGCCGGAGGATTGGGAGGTTTATTATTTGCAACGCTATTGCCAGGTTATATTGTTGAATATTTTGGTTATGTGCCTATTTTTGTGCTTATGGGGTTCCTGCATCCTATCGCATATGGCTTTGTACACCTCTTTCTAAAGCCTCAAAATGCATAAAAATAGAATTATTGATATGTTTGCATCGTTTATGAAATGTAGTTTTTATTCCTCTTGTTACACATTTTGGATAAAGACCACGTACAACAAGACCATGTGTTACAGGTACAGGTGAACATTTATGAATCAAACCTATGTAAATCCCTTGAGGGAAGGTATGC
>CAYNUX010000776.1:0-1603 GCA_964400115.1 uncultured Cytophagia bacterium | reverse complement strand
GTCTTTTTCATCAACCTGTAAAAAATAGGCTAACTCAGGTACCCCAAAGAGGTGATGCCCCTTGGTGACCAGCCAGTGATGCTTTTTGTCGGTGAAGAATTTAACATAACCCACCCAGAGGATGAAGGGCAGGTTTTCTCGGTACGATTTGATTTTTCCAGGTGTGAGAAAATCTCCAACAGGATGCGCTGTCCAGGCTTGTTCGTTGAGAATACCCATTAAATTTTCGTTCTTTAACCCGCAGGCTGTCTGATAAAGGGCGGTATTTTTTTCGATGGGGTTCTGGTTCGTTCCCTGATAGATGCAGATGATGTGAGATTGATGCTGGCGCATTGCCGCTTGGGTCTGAGGCGGCCAATAGGTGAGGTTGATCGTCCGATAGATGGTGGCGGTGGGCACCGGGCTGGCTAATCCAATCAGCCGAATCTGGTGATCCGAGAATTGAATCTGGCCGAGGAAGTTCTGACCATCATTGGCATGCCATGTGATCTTAATGTCCTTTTCCTGCAGCTCCTTGTCGCAGGCAGCTATGTTCCGTGCAAGGATTTTATCATTCATTTTGACCAGGTCTGATTGGGAAAAGATTAAGATAATGGCAGGTTGTGTCTTTGGATTTTGGGTTTTGGGCATATTTCTCCTTTGGTTGAAAATTTACTCCCTGTGAATTATAATCAGAATAATTATTTATCGTTAGGTGTTGACAGGAGATTAACAAGGTGATGGAGAAAGATTTTATTGAGTCACTTGCCTTGGAAATGCCTATTGCTGGTTATGAAATCAAACGAGATTGGACCATTCCGAATTCAAAACTGACTACCAGTATATATGCAAAAAAGGGGCGCTTTTATTTTTTCGTTTATGATATCGAGTGTGATTTGCGTGGGTATCTAAACGATATCGTCAGTGTTCATCGTTCGGCAAGTCGTTATATTAACTCGCTCTACAATTTTCCTAAAGCCTTTCGTTTGGTTATCCCAACCGTTACGACGGTGGTTGTGTTGCAATGTGGTTATGATGAGGATGATTTACACTGGATTCGATCTGAGGCTGTGACAGATTTTTTTGGTTCAGTGATTGGCGGAGAGGCGAATGCCATCTTTTTGCTGGATGCTGAGGAAAAAGCCTTGATTGATCTGCAATGGCTTGATTTTAACAGTCTGATTCCTGTACAGCATGCTCGCGAGATGCTGCAAGATTTGCTGCAGAAGATGCATTAACGTCTTTTGATCAAAAATTTAACCATAAAAAAGAATCTTATCTATCGAGATTCTTTTTTTGCTTGTGGTTGGCATTAGTTGATGTTTTCAAGCTCCAGGGTTTGATCAATGATGTCGTCTCCGCTTTTATCAATATGCACTTGCATCTTACCGACTCCGTTTTGCCACCCGTCTGAGACATCAAAATGGATCAAATCCGTGGATGCAAGATCGATCTGCTCACCCCAAAAGGTCTCCACCCCATATCGATAAATGCAGGTGATTTTAACGTCAATTTGATGACCTTCTGCCTGGCTTGTACTCAGGATCGAATGTCATGGTAACAAGGCTGCCGGGTGTCATTAGTATGATAAAAAAGAATAGGACACGACAGGCCGTTTGTCATT
>CAYNUX010000775.1:0-1604 GCA_964400115.1 uncultured Cytophagia bacterium | reverse complement strand
GGCAGTTAGCAATCCGGGTGATGGCTCCTATTATGTCGAGTTTCTCACGGATGAGATCGCCAAAAAGGCGTGGGATTTCTTTAGGCTCATTGAAAGCCAGGGTGGATTTCAAAAAGCTCTGGCGGCTAATACGATTCAGGATCAGATCTTATTTTCACGCGAAGAGAAAGAGCATGCACTGGCCACCCGCAAACTAGTGTTAACCGGGGTGAATCACTACCCTGACGCAAACCAAAAGCTTCCTAAAAATCTTTTTCGATCATCACCCACTGATTCTCTGCATACATCTAAGGCTGATGCTGTGATCAACCGAGATACCCTAATCAACTCTTTAAGTAGCGCGTTTAGTGATGGCGCATCGCTAGGCGATGTTGCTGACTCTTTTTTATCGCCTCAAAAACAACTCTACACATCAATTAAGCCTTATCGTGCAGCTGAACCTTTCGAACACCTGCGACTCATGACCCAGAAGCTTGCCGATAAAAAAGGGCACGAAATCACGGCGAGGCTCATACCTGTGGGCCACAAAAAATTGCGGAAAGCAAGAGCCACCTTTTCCCAAAATTATCTTGAATGCGCCTGCTTTAAGGTCATCAATCATGCCGGATTTGATACTGTTGATGAAGCAGCCGAGGCCCTTAAACCTGAGTCAACTGACATTGCGGTGCTTTGCGGGGCAGATCATGAGTATAATGATCTGGTACCAGCATTTTGCGACGCCTTCGCCAGTGACTGCATCCTGATTCTCGCAGGCTACCCAAAAGAAGATGTTGAGACCTATAAAAAAGCCGGGATCGACTTTTTTATCTACATGGGCAGCAATATGCTGGAGACGCTATCAGAAATACAAAGCCGATTGGATTAAGGATCTTTTCTGTCATTGAAGTGATGTTCAGCGAAGCATGTGAGGGGTGTCCGAGCCATATCCCGAAATTCACCTCGGTTCTCCAATCTCAACATCAGAGCTCTAGTTCTCAGATTAAGCTCAAAGATGAGTCAGATTTTCATTAATATTAAGAAATACAACACCCATTTTTGATTTTAAACTAAAGATCATTAATCATGGAAAGGCCTGACTTTTCGAAGATCGACTATACACCAGCACAGAAAAACGGCGGCACAACAACTGCCAATGAGTCTTATCTGGAAAACTCAGCAGGTGGTGGCGAAAGTGTATGGGAAACTCCCGAAAAGATACCTGTTAAAAAGTATTACAGCCGAGATGATCTACACGGCGTCGGACATCTTGATTTTGCGGCAGGTATTCCGCCCTATCTTCGGGGCCCATATGCATCGATGTATGCCATGCGCCCATGGACAATTCGGCAGTATGCGGGATTTTCGACTGCAGTTCAGACGTGTGCTCTTCCGATCTCGACAAGCCCTTTTCAACAGCAGAAGAATCAAACGCGTTTTACAGGCGAAATCTTGCTGCCGGTCAAAAGGGCTTGTCGGTTGCATTCGACCTGGCTACTCACCGCGGGTACGATTCCGATCACCCAAGGGTCACAGGCGATGTGGGCAAGGCCGGCGTGGCAATCGACTCCATTTTGGATAGATCGGAAGAGCACACGTCTGAACTCCAGTCACGTGAAACGATCTCG
>CAYNUX010000774.1:0-1604 GCA_964400115.1 uncultured Cytophagia bacterium | reverse complement strand
CAGTTATTAACTTGCATAAACTCTATATAGATCATATTTTAAACAGGGAAAAGACAATCGACCTTTGATCCTAAACGAGCAAATGAGGGAGGAAAGATGAAAGATACAACAAGACGAAATTTTTTAAAATCAGCTGTAGCTGCGAGTGGAGTGGGTGTCGGACTACAGGCTATTGGGGGGCCTGCTGTAATCTCTGCACGTGGTGCCAATGACAAAATTCGCGTAGGCTTTATCGGTGTTGGCAACCGCGGTTCTCAGCTTTTGCAGGGGTTCCTGGAACACGACGACTGTGAGGTCGCTGCCTTGTGTGATGTCTATGAACCGTATCTGCAAAGAGACTTTTCAATGATCGAAGAGCGTGTTCACAAAGGGGCGGGCGGCAGGCTGCCCAAATTGGATGAAAAGATTCCCAGGAATGTGGCCAGGTATAAAGATTATCGCCGCTTGTTAGAGCAAAAAGATATCGATGCAGTGTGTATTGGAACCCCTGATCACTGGCACGCTCTGCAAACCATTCATGCTTGTGAGGCTGGAAAAGACGTTTATGTGGAAAAACCACTGACCGTGACCGTCGTAGAAGGTCGCAAGATGGTCGAGGCGGCAAAACGCACCAACCGAGTGGTTCAGGTGGGTCTGCATCGTCGTTCCAATCCATTATACCGCGAACTCGGCACCCTCGTCCCAAGCGGCTTGGTGGGCGAAATCAGTGTTGCCCGTGCTTATCGTATCAGCAATATGTATCCCTATGGTATCGGTGTCAATCCTTCGACGACACCCCCCACAACTCTGGATTGGGACATGTGGTTAGGTCCCCGGCCTTTGCGCCCCTACCAGGACAATATCGCACCTTACAAATTTCGCTGGTGGCAAAACTATTCGTCACAGATGGGTAACTGGGGCGTACACTATTGCGATGCCAGTCGCTGGGTCATGAACGAACAAGCTCCTGTTTCGATTTCTGCGCACGGCGGACAGTTTATTGTCAAAGATGACCGAACGATCCCCGATACGATGGAAGTGATCTTTGAGTATGCATCCGGCGCCTTGCTGATCTTTGGTCAATATGAAGCCAGCGGAGGCCCGGCCATTCACCATAATGCGGAAATAGAATTCCGTGGCACCCGCGGAAATATCTATACCGGCAGCAATGGCAGTTTTTACAAGGTCATGCCCACCAGTCCCGGACAATTCGCAGATGCAAAAGATATCAATCCTGTTGCCGAAAAAGAAAAACAGGCCGAGCTCGAGTATCCCAATCTGAGTATGAATCAGAATCTCACAGTCATGCATATCAGAAACTTTTTGGACTGTATCAAAACCCGTGAACAATGTAACTGTGACCTGGAAACCGGTCATCGTTCCACGTCGTTCGCTCATCTGGCCAATATTGCATTGGCGACCAAGTCCCGTCTCGATTGGGATCCTGTAAACGAAAGATTCCTCAATAACGATCAGGCCAATGCTCTACTGCATTATGAATACCGTAAGCCCTGGTCATTAGAGTAATACAAAAGGCAGAATTTGATAAATTCCAGGATTCCCGGACAGGTAACCGTGCGTCCTGGAATCATCATCTGATACCTTGGGATATTCTTTTTCCGATT
>CAYNUX010000773.1:0-1606 GCA_964400115.1 uncultured Cytophagia bacterium | reverse complement strand
AGAATTGACAAATTGAGGATTCTATCGTATAAACTAAATGTGATTAAATTTTGTAGGGATTTGCCCTCCTTTAGGGTCTATAATCTTGTTTGATATTTTAGGAGATGATCAAAATGAAACAAAAAAGAAAAGCTGCTGCCGATATTTTTAAGGAACAAAATATTATGGCAGAACAGGCATATCAAGAACATGACGAACTGGACGAAGTTGGCGTAGAGTCCGAAGTTCGGGATGTTCAGATGCCCCAGATGACCAATTATTCTACGCCACCGTCTGCTCCAAAACCTGTATCAAAGGCAAAGAAAAAGAAAAGGTTGCCCTTTGAATTTAGCGGTATGAAGACTTCCGAAGAATTGCAATTGGAGAAAGAGCCAATTCGGGTGCGAGAGACGGGCTTTTGGATTTGGAAGAAAATTATTGTGCCGCCTAACGCTTATGTGGTTCACACCCGTTTGGGCAAAGAAGAGCCGGTTACAGTTGGGTTGGGCGTTTCCTTTCGGTATAATCCCTATACCGACGCCTATTTGGTGGTGCCCGCTGCCATGCAAACCATTGGAGTTGTAGCGAACTGTATCAGCAAAGAGAAACAGGGGATCAATGTATTGGCATATGTGCAATGGCAAATTGCAGATTTTTCCATTGCCTATCGCAAACTCGATTTTTCTGACCCTCAGGATCCTTTGGGAATTGTCAATGCCCAACTCCGAGAGCAGGCAGAAGCTGCCATCAAGGACAAAATTTCTACCATGAGCGTGGAGGAAGTTTTGACGGACAAAGAGCCGGTGATAGAGGAGCTTACAGCGCGTCTGAAGGTGGTTGCCGAGGGGCGAGTGCAGGGTCAAGAGGTGAGTGGCGAAGGGTTGGGAATAAAGATCGTTACGGTGCAGATCAAAGAAGCCTACGTTAGCTCCCAAAATCTCTGGGAGAATTTACAAGCACCTTTCCGGCATCAGAAGGAAAAAACAGCGCGAATTAGCTATTTGGCAATGGAGGATGAAATCCACGAGAAAGAATTGATGACCCGAAAGGCGTCGGAAACCAGAGAGGTGGAAACCAAAGTAGAGATCGAGCACATTCGCCAAACAAAGGAAACGGAAAGCCAGGAATTGAGATTAACCCAGGAATCCCTTCGGTTCAATAAAGAACAGGAGACGATTCAGGAGAAGATCAAGCTGGAAGAGCAAACCAAGATCGCACAAAAGGAGTTTGCCAAACGGCAGGAAATTCAGGCAGCTCAATCGGAAAAGGAAGTGAGCCAGCTAAGGAAGGATTTGGAAACTGAGGAGAAGATACACGAGATCGAAAAGGAAGGGGAATTGAGCCAGAAGAGCGCGGAATCGGAGCACCAACGAATTGCCCGAGAAATGGAGCTAAAGGAAAAGGAAATAGAGCTAAAATTGAAGCTTCAGGAGCAGGAAGACCTATTGACCGCAAAAGCTCAGCAAGCCCGATTGGAAAGGGAGAAAGAGCAGCATTTAGCTAATTTGAAGACCGAAGAAGAAAGCAATCGGATAAAGCTTGAATTTTGGGAAAAGCAGATGGAAATTTTGCGACTGGAACAGGAAAATCGTAATTTAATAAATGAAAAGGATTTGCGCAACCGGCT
>CAYNUX010000772.1:0-1609 GCA_964400115.1 uncultured Cytophagia bacterium | reverse complement strand
GCCGCAAATCTCCGGCAACAGCGCGATAAGCTGGCAACTGCGTTTTCCCGCCCACTCGGGAAACCGATTTCCCCACGTCAATGGCTGGCAAAACCCCTTCCTGAAAAAGTTTTGGCGAAAGGTAGATTTGCCCGTCAGTGATGGAAATTAGATTTGTCGGGATATAAGCGGACATGTTTTGCGCCTGAGTTTCTATGATGGGAAGGGCAGTCAAAGAGCCTCCGCCAAATTCCTTGCGCAAATGGGTGGAACGCTCCAACAAGCGCGAATGTACATAAAAAATATCTCCGGGATATGCCTCTCGTGCTGGTGGTCTTCGCAAAAGCAAAGATAGCTCCCGATAAGACCTGGCATGACGGGTCAAGTCGTCATAAACGATAAGGGCATCCTCCCCTTTTTCCATAAAATATTCTGCCATTGTGGTAGCAGCATAGGGCGCAACGTAACTAAGCCCCGGCGGATCTTCTCCGGTAGCCATAAGGATAATGCAATTTTCTATGGCGCCATATCGCTCCAAATCTGCGATAACACGGGCAATATCAGAAACTTCTTTCCCGATAGCGCAATAAATACAAACCACGTCCTTATCTCGTTGATTGATGATTGTATCCATTGCGATCGCTGTTTTCCCTGTTTGCCGATCTCCTAAAATCAATTCCCGTTGACCTCTCCCGATTGGGATGAGTGCGTCTATGGACTGGATTCCTGTTTGCAAAGGCACGCTGACCGGCGCACGATCCATGATTTCTGGTGCAGGGCGTTCGATGGGTTTTCTCTCTGATGTGCGGATCGCTCCTTTTTCGTCTAAAGGCCTACCCAGTGGATCAACTACTCTGCCCAGCAGCTCTTCTCCTACTGGCACATCCATTACTCTGCCAGTGCGATACACTTCCTGCTTTGCTTCCAGGGCTTGGCTTTCGTCAAGGAGCACAATTCCTACAACTTCTGGATCCAGATTAAAGGCAATTCCCAGCCTTTCGCCAGGAAATCGAATCAATTCCTCTGCTTTTACATGCGTCAACCCCGTAACCTGCGCAACGCCTCTGCCAATGGAAATGATCCGTCCCACTTCCTTTGTTTCTAATTTGGGGGAATGCCTTTCCAAAACTTTGTCTATAAGGGAAAATGTGTCATCCAGAACCCAATTTAGTTTTTTATTCTGATTTTCGCTCATATTCCACTTCCTGTTGTTCGTCTGATTTTTCCGCCTGAATTTGTTCTTTTTCAAATTCCTTGAACCATTCGTTTCCCAAACTTTCCAGATAGCTATTCAAGCTCCATGTGATCTTTGTTCCTCCTGCGTTCAATTCAATTCCGCAGATCAAATTTTCGTCAATTTCAAAGGTTAAATCCGCTTCTTTTGCGATTAAATTTTCCAGAGAGCGGCGGATTTCCTCTTGCTTTTCCGAAGGAATCTGGAAAGCACTTTTTACGATAATTTCCTTTTCTGCTTCCTGGATAAATTTTTCGATTTCCTCCCGATCTTCATCGTTCATATCCTTGATCCGCTTGATAAAAATTTTTAGCACTTGCTCTTCCAAATCCTTATCTGCTAAATCTCGCAATGCCTTTTTTGTAATATCATAAACCTGCTCTCCCGTGCGCTTCT
>CAYNUX010000771.1:0-1613 GCA_964400115.1 uncultured Cytophagia bacterium | reverse complement strand
CATAGCCACAATATTTTCCACTCAAGACATCACCGCCAACTTATGGGATTTGACCGATGGTAGCAGCGATGTGATCATTCCGCTGCTTGACCCAAGTGTGGTGCCCGCCCAAAATATCGACAATTTTACGGTGTCTTACCACACTTCTGAACAAGATGCCGAAGATGGCATTGATGGAATTTCGCCGGGTTATCAAGCTGCAAATGGCGAGATACTATTTATCCGTGTTGAAAACACTGACACCGGATGCTATAACACTGGCGACATTGGACAAGTGCAGATGGTTATTCAACCTCGGCCAAATATTGCTGAAGACAATCCCGATAATTTGGTGGTTTGTGCCGATGCGCTTGATAGTCCATTTAGTGGTACTGTAGATTTAACTCAACAAGATGAAGCAGTCAATCCCGGTTTGCCGGATGATACCATCGTGATTTACTATGCAGGCATGGAGAATTACAACAACACCACCGCCATAGACGATCCGGCGAATTTTCAAACCTCTCAATCTCCACAAATCATCATCGCTGAGGTGGTCAATACCATCACGCTTTGTGAGTCCAGCCGTTTTGTGAATTTTGATGTGATTGTCAATCCGCTTCCCGATGGCGATATCAGCGGGTTTGACGGGGCCATTGTTTGTGTCGATGCTCAAGGGAACGCCATAGAAAATGCGGTTTCCCCACCCGTTATCGATACAGGATTGCCGGCAGAAGGCTATACTTTTATATGGACATTAGACGGTGAACCGCTTCCGGTGACCACGCCAACACTCACAGCAACGCAAGGTGGCACTTATACGGTAAACATCACCAATATCAACACCGGTTGTGAGTCCTCCAGCAGTGCCACGGTAATAGAAAATTCTGCCCCAAGTTTTGAGGTGACGGTCTTAACGCCGGCCTTTAGCCAAAGTCATGTGGTGGAAGTGGGCAATATTCAAGGCAGTGGCAATTTTGAGTTTCAGCTGGATGATGGCGAATGGATCAGTCTAGCGCCCGGGCAAACCACTTTGGTCTTTACAGATGTGCCGCCGGGTATGCATGTGATCAGAGGAAGAGACGAAGGCGGTTGTGGCGTGGTTGAAATTCCGTTTACTTTAATAGATTTTCCGCCGTTTTTTACCCCCAATCAAGATGGGTTTAATGAAACTTGGAATATCACAGGATTATCTGACCAATCTAACGCAAAAATTTATATATTTGACCGCTATGGAAAATTGCTCAAACAACTCAGTCCATCGGGTGAGGGTTGGAATGGCACTTTTAATGGCAAACCCATGCCAGCACAGGATTACTGGTTTAGGGTAGAGTTTACTGAACCGAACACCAGTAACCCGAGCATTTTTAAATCACATTTTACGTTGAAACGATAAGGGAATACATATGAAATTAAATCAAATTATTTTAGTCCTAATTGCATTGGTTTGCTATGCGTGGACACAAGCACAAGAAAGAGGACTCCCCATTTATAAAGATTATTTGACCGATAATTGGTATCTTATCCATCCATCCATGGCTGGGGCTTCAAATTCTGATAAAATAAGATTAACCGGGCGTCAAGCTTGGTTTGATGTAGATGATGCGCCAAGTTTACAAACCGTGAGCGCAAAC
>CAYNUX010000770.1:0-1618 GCA_964400115.1 uncultured Cytophagia bacterium | reverse complement strand
TGTTTCTCCAGCCAAAAGCTCGATAGAGTCCGCTTGGACTGCAATATCGCCGACAGCGCTATTCCCATCGCCGAAAGATTCGATATTAGCGCCATTATTGATTGTCACTGAATCCGCGTTTATTTTTATCTTACCGCCTTTACTGTCGCCCCAAGCATCTGAACTAATATAAGCGTAATCATTTATTACTAATGAACCCGCATCGACAGAAATGTTGCCACCCTTCGCATTTCCAAAGGATCCTGTATAAATGAAGCTATCATCACCCCCTAATCTGAAGGTATTATACGCAGAAATGGCGATATCGGCTCCAGTCCCGTTTTGATCTGCTCCGCTCACAAAGAAACTCCCACCAGAAATGTCGACATCAGAGGCGTCAATCAAAATCGACCTTCCCTGGCTATTGCCTGATCCATTGCTGTAAATGCCGGCCCCATTTGTCAAGCCTACTTTATTATCAACTTTGACATCAATTCCACCACCATCGACATCACCACGGGCATTCGCGTTGAGACTTGCCCCCCAGGTTGATAGATCGCTGGCATTCTCATTGTCGATGGATAAGTTGCCGCTTCGAAGATATATATGGCCCGCGCCATCACTGGTCACGGATGCCAATGAGCCATTGTCTATGGTGATATCCCCTTTTTCGGAAATGCCATCCATTTTGAGATCTGAATGATTCAGTGTAACCTCTCCAGGTGAGGCTGCGCTAGCAAGATTGATCTTGCCCCCTGGCGCTTCGATTCTCGATTCAACTCGATGATCTTCATCCAAATCACCGCTGGTCATCCTGATATCTCCGCCAATGACGGAAAATGTCTCTCCTTCGGGAACTTGGATGCCATGATAACCAAGCTCATCGGTAGCATATTCCGAGCCGCTCCCCTGAAAAGTAATGGAAGCTGGATCTTCCTTGACAAAGCCAAAAGCAGATGGGGGAGCGGATGAAAACGAGCTGCCTTCCGGGGTAGCGGCCGAATATATACTCCCATCAGGGAAAGCCAGGTAATCCGCCGTGCTTACATGGAATGACCCACCGACATCAATCGATGCGTTCGGTCCAAAGAAAAAACCGACCGGATTCAAAAAATAAAGATTCGCCCCCGGCATTTCGGATTGAATCAGTCCGTCAATCTGAGATTCAAAACCACCCGTCACTCGGCTGATTACGTTATCTACCGTATTCGGACCGCTGAAAGTAGCACTTTCCCCGTTGTTGATATCGAATCGAGTAAAGCTGTGGAAAAGGTTCCCCCCGGCTTGGGTCCCATATCCACTATCAATTCGATAACCTGGACCGGTCAGCTTTTCCGCGGGTCCAACCGTTCCATCCGTAATGATTTCCGATTTAGCAAAATTGCTCTGAAGAATGATGCTCATGGTTACTAAAATAGCCAGCCATCCAAATGTGATATGACGTTTGATCATCATTTTTTTATCCAATCATCTAAAATATATTGCAATTAACTAAAAAGTGGATACCGTTATCCTGAAGATCATTTCGTGGATTGTCAACATTTCTGTTCCGAATTCCCCAATATACCCGTGCGTGAACCTTATCCGATGGGTCCCACAAAAGCCCGATTCCTTCGCTGCTTATGGATCTTGGATCAGG
>CAYNUX010000769.1:0-1620 GCA_964400115.1 uncultured Cytophagia bacterium | reverse complement strand
GGATAAAATTTTGAGCGCAACGCAGATATCGGGCAAATTGGCCATTTATGGATGGGCACTAATGAGCTTATTGCTGCAATGAAGGGAGAAGAATCATGAGAAGATTTCTTTGGCTCGGTAAGCATTTGATCGTTTTGATGGCGATAATGCTTTTGTTTCCTAGCCTTTCAGTGGCAGGCGATGATTACCCGTATCCATATAAACAACCTCTTACTGCTGATCCTTGGGGATTCTTTTATCGTGAATGCACATCTTATGTTGCATGGCGCATGAACCGGGATGCAGGTACGCCGGATTGGCCGTATTCGTTCACCAATTACATGCAAGCAGAGCACTATCAATACGATCCGGACGATCCGAACAAATGGGGAAATGCGGAGCATTGGGCGAATCATGCAAAAGATCTCGGTCTGGAAGTAAGTGATGTGCCTGTGCCAGGCGCGATAGCCCATTGGGGACTTTATGAAGTTGGCGGAATATATGGTCATGTCGCTTATGTGGAATCGGTTAATGACGACGGGACAGTGAATATCTCCGAGTATAATTATTCCACTTCGCATGTTTACGGGGAGCGGATCAATATTCAGGCGCCTCGTTATATCCATGTGAATACCTCTCCTTTGCCGGAAGATGACTGGATCCCGCCATCCGATGGTTTCGACTTTCCGGTCAGTGGAGAGTATAAAGGAAGATCAGATTGGCATGTATTATGGGACTTTTTGGATGAAAAATATAATGTTATGGGATCATTTTACCCCGGTGAATTTTGGAACCTTGGCTCAGGAGCGGCGGATTATGGAGCGCCTGTATACAGCATTTCCAACGGTAAAGTAGTTGCGACCGCAAATGACACAGATGGATATGATGGAACGTCGGTGCTGATATTGCATAATTATTACGGTATCGAGTATTGGTCCAAATATTCTTATTTGATGAATGTTGCGGTTCAAGAAGGCGACTGGGTGATGCGGGGTCAGCAAATTGGGGAAATTGGTGCCACTCCTAACGGAGGGCCTCATCTCCATTTTGAGATTCATGATCAGAATATTGGAATTCATGAATGGCCGTCAGGTAAAACCCCGGCGCAAATTGAAGCAATGGGATATCGAAATCCAACGGATGCGACGTCTCCCTGCTGGTCATATACAGGGTGTGGATCCTACAGCACTCAGCCTGGATTTATCGAAAGTCATCGACCCGATCCCAATGACATTACCGAATTGATGGAAGAATACGTCGAAGCCGGCATCATTGTCGTTGAACACGATAACAATGGTGACACGGATGTGCTAAACGAGCACTACATTGATACTAGGGTCAATTTCATCACCGCTCTGGTCCGTTCCCTTGAAACCCTCGCCGGAAAGACCTTGCCGGATGACGGAGATGTCGATTTTGTGGATGTGCCCCGTGATTCCTGGTTTTATCCGTTTGTGCTGAAAGCATACAATATCGGTTTGATATCTATTCGAGAGGATGGAAAATTCTATCCTGGAAGACCAATTATCAGGGTTGAGGCGCTTGCCTTTACGCTCCGGGCCTATGAGTATTTTATCGAACCGATCACATCCCCTGATTCAGATGCATTTCTGGATGTAACACCGTACACCTACGACGAAT
>CAYNUX010000768.1:0-1621 GCA_964400115.1 uncultured Cytophagia bacterium | reverse complement strand
CTATCAATTGCTGACGCTTGAACTATTGGATACAGGCCATTCGCAACATTCTGTTTTTGACAACCGATAAACTATAGAGCTGCAAAAGGGGGAATAGATTTCACAAACAAAAATCCTTTTTCTATTGCATGATTGACAAAAAAAGCCCTAATTACATAGAGGCATTATTTGAAAATTGAGCATAATTAGCTCTAACAAAACAGTTTAAATGAGGGATGTCATTATGACAAAACAATCCAGGCACCAATCTCTGTGTTCAGCGGGAATGAATCGCCGCAGATTCATCTCTGCCTGCGGCTCTTGTGCTGCCCTTTGCGCAGCCATGCCGGTAACGACTCTCAACTGTTCCAAACCGGAAGAAAAAAAGACCCTTCGCCTTCTCTATTCACTACACGCAGTGGTACAACCCAGGCCAGACTGGCCGAACGTGGGATTCGACTTTGAACCGGTGATGCAACATTTCAATTCGTCTTTGCAAAAAGCATTCCCCTCTTATACGTTTTTGCCAACCCTGGCAACCGGGGAAGAAGAGGCCCGGAAAATTCTTGCAGAGGACAACACCCAAGCCATCGATGGCTATATCGTGTTTCAGATGAATTGCTGGAACAAAGTGATTCAGACCATGACGACATCAGGTAAACCTGTACTTTATGTGGATTTTGCCTATGCTGGCAGTGGTGGGTTTTTGGTCTATAACGGCCGTATGATTCAGGAAGGCTTTAAAAATGTGGGATTTGTGTCTTCGTCGAACACCGAGGATCTGATCGAGGCTGTGGGATGTTTTGGCAAAATCAATTCTGCCGATGAATTCGCCGCTGCCACAACCCGTGTACGGGTTAAAAATACACCTCAGGCCGGTGATCTCTCGCTGCAACCTGATCCTCTTTCACTGCTTTCTGTGCGGGATTGTTTGTCGCGACTGAAAACCTCAAAAATCCTGGCGGTCAAAAACCAGGAAAGTGGTCCTGCTGATCCCATCATGCATATTCCCATGGAAAGAGTAGCATTTTCCGAGGTGAACGCAGCGTGGGAAAAAGCGGACAAAGAGGAATCCAAAGTTATCGCCCAAAAGTGGCAAAAAGCAGCACATGATGTCATCGATGTACCGATGAAAACGCTGGAATCCAGTGCAGCGTTTTATCTGGGCATGAAAGAGGTTTTAAAGGCGCATTCCGCCAATGCCATTACCATCAATTGTCTTGGCGGATTTTATGGGGGACACATTCATGCCTATCCCTGTCTGGGATTCCATGAGCTGTGCAATGAGGGTTTGATCGGCGCCTGTGAATGCGATACGCGTTCCACAGCGACCATGGTGGCCTTTACGACACTGACTCAGGGGCGTCCAGGATATATTTCCGATCCGGTGATGGACACGGCAAAGCGCCAGATCATCTATGCTCATTGCGTGGCGTCGAACAAAGTATTCGGACCTCAGGGTCTCGAGAATCCGTATCTGATCATGACCCATTCCGAAGACCGTCAGGGAGCCTCGGTACGATCGATTCTGCCGGTGGGGTATTTGACCACGACATTGGAGATACAACCTGACCGCCAGGAAATCCTCATGCATCAGGCCAAAGCGGTGGACAATGATCCCAATGATCGCGCCTGCCGTACC
>CAYNUX010000767.1:0-1623 GCA_964400115.1 uncultured Cytophagia bacterium | reverse complement strand
TTTTACATGGTGTTTAAATCCCTATTTTACAGAGTTATAAATCTTTGTATAACAAATCACAGATATGGCTATAAAAAAAGAGCAAATTAAATCAGCCCTGATGCAAGTATTGCATCCAAAATATGAAAAGGACCTGATCTCGTTAGATCTAATTCAGGACCTTATCGTGCAGGAAAAATATGTATCGTTCACGCTTGAACTGCCCGAAGAGAATAAAAAGCTCGCGGCCGACCTGAAGGAAAAATGCTCGGAAGCGATTCACAAGTTTGTTGATAATGAAGCTGTTCTTGATATCACGATTGGTATCAATATCTCCAAAAAACGAGAGCTTGAAGGCGACGGTGCACCTGCAGATGCAGCTCCAGAACAACCGAAACAGCAGCCTATTCTTGCGGGTGTAAAAAATATCATCGCCGTTGCATCGGGTAAAGGCGGCGTGGGGAAGTCAACCGTTGCCGCAAATTTAGCTGTCTCCCTGTCAAAAGCCGGCTACAGCGTAGGTTTGCTTGATACGGATATATACGGGCCCAGCGTGCCCACCATGTTTGGCGTCACCGAGCGCCCGAATATTACAACCGACAAAAAACTGGTGCCGGTGTATAAGCACGGTGTACATCTGGTATCTATGGGATTTCTGGTTGATACTGACCAGGCGATGATCTGGCGAGGGCCGATGGTGACAAGCGCTGTTAAGCAGTTTATGCAGGAGGTTCGATGGGGTGATTTGGATTATCTTGTGCTGGATCTTCCACCGGGGACAGGTGACATACAGCTGACTATTGTTCAGACCGTACCTCTGACCGGTGCTGTGATTGTATCAACGCCACAAACGGTTGCCCTTGATGACGCAAGAAAAGGGGTGGCAATGTTCAGCAAGGTAGATGTGCCCGTACTTGGCATCATCGAAAATATGGCATATTTCACGCCGCCAGATATGCCCGAGAAGAAATATCACATTTTTGGAAAACATGGAGCCCGCCAGCTGGCGCAGAAGCTGGACGTGCCATTTCTGGGTGAAATTGCACTTCAGGAAAATATTCGTGACACAAGCGATAAAGGAACACCGGTAGTTGAGGCACAACCTGATTCTTCGGCAGCGTCGTCGTTTATGCAGATTGGTGAGCGTGTACGTCAGGCTCTGATTACCCGCCAAAATGAGGATGAGACGGAGAAAATTGAAATCACCATTCGTCCCTGATCAGCAGAGACATATGAGCGACAGAGAGGATAAGAGTGAAAAAAAGAGTGGCTTTAGACGGTCTGTTGTTGAGTGGGGACTCATGTTGCTTGTGGCCGGCTCGTTATATGTGACCGGTTACCACACGGAGGTAATTGGTCTGGCACAGCGTGGTCTGCTTGCGACCGGCCTCATTCAGCCCAGCTATGAGCTGAATGAAGAGAAAATGGAGATAGCAGGTACTCAATTCTATTTTGCTGACGCTGATTTTACAACAAGAAATATAGGGCAGTACAGAGGAAAAGTAGTATTTTTGAATATTTGGGCAAGTTGGTGCCCACCCTGTATTGCCGAGATGCCCTCAATAGAATCACTCTATGCCCAGTTTAAAAATGACGAAGATGTCGTTTTTAAACTGGGCATAGAGTGATTCTATTGACGAGGGA
>CAYNUX010000766.1:0-1623 GCA_964400115.1 uncultured Cytophagia bacterium | reverse complement strand
GCCGACATAACAGCCTCTTTTTCTTCAGGCTTTAGCCGGCCATGCAACAATCCCATTGGGATGTCTTTGAAATAATCAACGCTCATCTTTTCATAGCTGTCTGTTGCAGCCTTTAAATCGGATTTTTCTGACTCTTCGACCAAAGGAAAGACGATATAGGCCTGCTCTCCTGCCCTCACACGTTCTCTCAAAAATCCGTAAATTTTACCTCGTTTTGTTTCAGAACGCCACACGGTTTGAATGGGTTTACGGCCCTGAGGCATTTCATCCAATATGGAAACATCGAGATCACCATACAAACTCATGGATAATGTGCGCGGAATTGGGGTCGCGGTCATGACTAAAACATCCGGATTCAAGCCCTTTTCTCTTAACGTGCCACGCTGCAGCACCCCAAATCGATGCTGTTCATCGATGATCACCAGACCCAGATTGGCAAAATCAACATTCTCCTGAATCAGCGCATGGGTTCCGACAACGATATCAGAGACCCCTGAATGAATATTGGCCAAAGCTTTTTCTCTTTCTGCTTTCCCCTGTCCGCCGATAAGCAAAGTCACACAGACAGAAAGGGAATCGAGTTGCTGCTTTAATCCCAAATAATGCTGTTCTGCCAGGATTTCTGTCGGTGCCATGAGCGCACCCTGATAACCGTTCTCCACTGCGATGAGCAGACCGATCAGAGCCACAACAGTTTTTCCGGATCCCACGTCGCCTTGCAAAAGGCGGTTCATGGGACGTGAGCCCTTCATATCAGTCCGAATCTCACGCAAAACCTGTTTTTGGGCACGGGTGAGTTCAAAGGGCAATTTATCCACGAGCGATTTAACCTTGTCACCCAATTGTTCAAAGCTTATGCCGTGCTGCTTTTCTATGGTATGATGTCTGCGAAGTGCGATGATTATCTGCATATAAAAAAGTTCGTCGAATTTCAGACGATGCCTGGCCTGGACCAAAAGATCAAAATCATCCGGAAAATGGATGTTGCGCAAGGAATCCTCCAGAGGCATCAACTTTAGCTCGTTGATAACATGTATGGGAAGAATCTCTTCAACATGTTGGTGGTATTTTTGAAACAGATGGGTCAGTAAACGGCGGAATCCCCGGCTATCAAATCCCAGTTTGGTGAGCGCTTCGCTCGATGGATACAAGGGGATGATCTTGCCGGTATGAACCAGCTTGTTTTCCTGGTTGGGATTCAGGCGATCGAATTCAGGATGGGACATTTGCAAGCCGCCAAAGTTACCGACTTTAGCACTCAGAGCCAACCACTCACCAACATTGAATATTCGCTGCCAATAGTTGAGCTGTGAAAACCAAACACATGTCAAAAAGCCCGTGCCGTCGGAAACCATAAGAATAAATCGTTTCCGACGTCCGGGCTTTATGCCCTTGCGGACTATTTTGACGATAATCGTCGCTTCCTGACCTTCCCGGAGCTGACAAATCTGAACCACATTGGATCGATCAAGGTATCGGCGAGGAAAATAATAAAAAAGATCCTCCAGACTTTTAATACCGGATTTTTGCAGTACCTCTGTTTTTTTCGGCCCGATGGTGGATAACACTTCGATCGATTGATTCAGAACAGTTTGTTCATCCATTATTGTTGATTGCCTATCT
>CAYNUX010000765.1:0-1625 GCA_964400115.1 uncultured Cytophagia bacterium | reverse complement strand
GCTTTCTGGGGCGTTTTCAGGCCTCTGCACCAATCTGCACCAGTTTTGCTCATCCAGTGCAGCCGAACTTGCGTCTCTTGCACGGTCAATCTTAGTATGACAGCGCTAAATTTGCTCAAGAATTTCATAGAGGTATGCCGATGAATTCTCCAGAGAGAAATAATTTGGAGATTTTTGTTATGAATTATGACCAGTTGGCTTCATTTGAGCCGGCATTGGCAGATTTTCTGGAGAAAGTCCGCCACTGCTTCAAGCGTGACAAGACATTTAGTTACCTGCAAAAGTATATTTTGGGTCTTATGGCAGATCTTAAGCGCAAATCTATTGAGCCCATAGCTCTTTCATGCGGTGTGGCAGTTCGCACGCTGCAGGAATTTCTGGCATTTTTTGCATGGGATCATAACCTTGCAGACAAAGTTCTTGTTCGTCAAGTAGTAGAACGTCAGCACGGTAAATTATCAATCGGCGTTCTGGATGCCTCGGCCCATGCTAAGCAGGGCAAACACACACCTGGTGTGCAGCGTCAGTGGTGCGGCGAAACAGGCAAAAAAGACAATTGTGTGATTGGCCAGCATTTGCTTTATACCGACAATGATGTGAAAAATCCGTTCAGTTGCGTTGTTGCCAGCGACTTATATCTGCCTAAAAGCTGGAACGAAGACCGCGACCGATGCAGGTGTGCAGGAATTGCTGATAACATTACCCATCGTCCTATCTGGAAGATCGGTATTGAGCAGATAAAGCGTACAATGGCTCAAGGGCTTCGCTTTGATTATGTTACCTATGATGAAGAATACGGCAAAGTGCCCGAATTTATATTTAACCTGGACATTCTTGGCCAAAAGGCGATAGGAGAAGTTCCATGCAATTTCAGGGTCTGGGCAAAAAAACCTTCGTGCAAATCCAACAGGGCCGAACATTCTTCACATCGTGTTGATAAGATTGTATCTCACAGTCCGACATTTTATGGTCAAAGCTGGCAAAAGATGATTATCAAGGACACCACTCGTGGCAAATGCATCTGGCATGTAAAGTCAGCACAAGTGTATCTGGTAGAGCACAAGGACGGCAAAGCTAACTGTCCTATTCCAACAGATCGCACTTATTGGCTGATTGCTGCTCATAACCAGCAAACCGGCGAGATAAAATATTTTATCAGCAATGCCCCAGCCAAAGAAAAACTGGAAATATTGATGGAGATAGCTTTTTCCCGATGGCATGTCGAGAAGTGGTTTGAGCATGCCAAGCAGGAATGCGGGTTCGGCGCTTTTGAGGTTCGTACATATACGAGCCTTATCCGGCACTGGCTGGCATCTCGATTAGCAATGTACTTTTTGGCAGACCAGACAACTCGGCTAAGGGGGGAAAAATCCGCAGATAACGCTGGAACAGGTAGCCGATGCGGCCAATATGCTGGCGTGGAAAATTTGGCAATTGCATCCTCATTCATGGAAACGGAAAGTGTATGTGTGTGAATATTATCAATGGCGAAACAAACAATCATACGATTCAAGAAAAAGAGCAGCTAAAAAGCAAACGTATATTCGCGATGGATAATAGCGCTGTCATATTAAGGTTTACACAAAAAGCTTAAGCTCTGAACAAGAGAAGCTGTTTACTAAAGG
>CAYNUX010000764.1:0-1626 GCA_964400115.1 uncultured Cytophagia bacterium | reverse complement strand
GAATCGTTTGCCGGGTTTGTTTGTGGTTGGAGCGATCTCATTGATCACTTTTTCGATGACCATCTGAATGTCTTCTGTGCGCTCGCGAAGAGGCAGCATATCCAACTCAATGACATTCAGGCGAAAAAGCAAGTCCTCGCGGAAATGGCCTTCCTTTACCGCTTCTTCCAGGTTCACATTCGTCGCTGTAATGATGCGCACGTCAGCTTTTTTTGTGGTAGTGTCCCCGACGGACTCGTACTCCAGGTCTTGCACAAACCGGAGCATTTTCGCTTGGAGAGCTGGCGACATATCTCCGATCTCATCCAGAAAAAGCGTCCCTTTTTGGGCCGCAGCAATTTTTCCCTGATAGTCGCGGTAAGCACCGGAGAAGGAGCCCTTTAAGTGACCGAAGAGCTCACTCTCTAATAATTCCTGGGAAAGGGACGGACAAGAGACCACAACGAATGGATAATCACAGCGATGGCTGGCTTCGTGAATCAAGCGGGCCAACATTGTCTTGCCGGTTCCGCTTTCCCCCCGAATCAAAACACTGGCGTCGGTGTCGGCAATTTCTTCTGCCATTTTGATAACGTTCGCCATCACCTGGTTTTTTGTTTCGAGGATTTTCCGGGTGGAGGTTTTGGGTTTAGGGGACGGAGACGAAAGCTCTTCAACCTGATGTTCCAGATTGCGAATTTTTTCAGCCTTGGAAACAGCATGGATGACTTGTTCCGGCGAAAAAGGCTTGGGCAAATAGTCCACAGCGCCATCCTGCATCGCCTGTACGGCAGACTCCACACTTGCATGGGCCGTGATGATAATGATCCGCATCCAGGGATATTTTTTTTGGAAAGGTATAATCAGGTCTAAACCGGAAACATTGCCCAAACGCACATCAAGCAAACAAAGATCGTAAGAGTTCTCTGACAGTAACTTTTCCGATTCTTCTTTGCTTGCTGCTGAGTCGATTTTGTGTCCTTCGCCGGTCAGACAAAGTTCCAATACTCGCCGAATAGAGGCTTCATCATCGACTACCAAAATCGACATGGTTTTTTTTCCCAAAGAACTCTCCATTCACCTTACCCTTCGTCTGAATTTTGATTGATGATATGACCTATGATATTGTGATCAGACATGACAAAGAAAAAAACTGCTCCGGCAAAAGGCAAGAGAAGCACTGCCGCTGTCCAGATCAATCGTCTAGCAACAGACTCAATAGTGGTCCAGACATAAAAGAGGGTGATCAGATTAATTAACACCAAGATAATCGTGATCAGGTTTAACATCATTGTCTCCTAAAATGGGGATGGCTCAACTCGTCCTGCTTTGATTGAGTTGAGCCAAAAATTGACTGATGACACTTTATTGATGAGGAAAGATGCGAGTATTAATTACTCAGTTCCTCAGAAATATCATCAGTCTTTTCTTCGATTTCATCTCCTGCTTCTTCGGCTGCTTCTTTCGCATCACCAACTGCTTCATCTGCTTTCTCACCAGCGGATTCCATCGGACCGTCATTTGAATCGCATGAGGTCATGAAGGCCGAACCGTTTCCAAAAACGAGAAGAAGCAATGCGAGTGAAATGAAACTTCTCTTGGATTTGCGTTCACGTGTGATTTGTGTGGTAGTCATGGTACTGTCCC
>CAYNUX010000763.1:0-1628 GCA_964400115.1 uncultured Cytophagia bacterium | reverse complement strand
AGGGTTCATGATGATTAATGAAAAAGACAAAAAAATAATAATAACCTACGCCAGGAAGCTTGATATCAAGGAAATATATCTGTTTGGTTCTTCGCTTGAAAACGAGTCAGAGGCCAGGGATATTGATCTAGCTATAAAAGGAGCTTCACCCATCCAGTTTTTTGATTTTTATGGGAAATTACTCAGGTATCTGTCAAAACCTGTGGATGTGATTAATTTATCAAAAAAAACAAGATTTACAGACATGATTGAACGACAGGCAGTAAAGATTTATGGATAAGCTCATCCAGGAAATCTCCATTGAAAAGGAATATATCGAACAAACAATCAATTTTTTAACCATTGCTCTGGAAAAGCAAAAAAAATCAGTTATCGAACTCTTTGCTATGGCCTCCTTTTTACATCATTCTTATACGGGTATGGAAAACATTCTTAAAAGGATATTATCTTTTAGAAAAATTGACATCCCAAGTACATCATCTTCTCACAAAGATTTGCTAACCCTTGCAGTAGATAAACATATCATTTCACAAAAGTTATCTGATAAACTTGACAAATATCGAGGCTTTCGACATTTTTTTGTCCACTCGTATGGCGTCTTGTTAGAGGAAGAAGAACTATTGCCCTTGCCGAAAATTTACCTCAGCTATGGCATCAATTTTATAAAGAAATTAACAAAATTTACCAGACAAGATAGGTCAGCCTTGGATCAGAGCTCTCGTTTTTTACCGCGAATGAACGCGAATCAACACAAATATTCATTGACAGGCAGATGCTTCCTACAAGTGTTCATTGGTGTCCATTCGCGGTTGCAGTTGCCAATAAGACACGACCAAAACAATCTTTATCTGAATCATGCTATTCGTGATACCTATTCTCGGAGAATCGGATGAAAACATCCCTCGTGCTGATATTCACCATGCTTTTCATGGGAACGGTATGGGGCCAGGACCTCTATTTCCCGCCGCGATCCGGGGAAACCTGGGACACCCTCTCCCCTTCCGCGCTGGGGTGGCAGAACGATCATCTGAACGCTCTGAATGAGTTTTTGGATGAGAAAAATACAAAGGCCTTTATCATCCTCAAGGATGGCAAAATAATTGTCGAGTGGTATTTTGACTCGTTTACGCAGGACAGCATCTGGTACTGGGCCTCTGCCGGGAAAACGATCACCGCTTTTCTCGTCGGCCTGGCCAGGCAGAAAGGATTGCTGAGCCTGGAGGATAAAACCTCCGACTATCTCGGCAAAGGCTGGACGAGCTGTCCGCCGCAAAAAGAGGACTTGATCACCCTCCGGCACCAACTCACCATGACGACCGGTCTTGATGACAAGTCCGGGGACCCGCATGACACGAGACCGTCTTCCCTGCGCTATCTGCAAGATGCTGGCACACGCTGGGCTTATCACAATGCGCCCTATACGCTGCTGGGAGATGTGCTGGAAGCCGCATCCGGTATGCCAAAGAATCTCTATACCGCCGAATGGCTGAGCGACCGCATCGGCATGAAAGGGCTGTGGCTGCAAAGCGGATATAACAGCCTCTATATCAGCGATGCCCGGAGCATGGCGCGCTTTGGATCGGAAGAGCGTCGTGTAGGGAAAGAGTGTAGATCTCGGTGGTCGCCGT
>CAYNUX010000762.1:0-1629 GCA_964400115.1 uncultured Cytophagia bacterium | reverse complement strand
TGGGAGATTGGGGTGAGCGATTGGTGTCGGATTATTCAGGAGCATGCCTTCTGTTTTTTGCACTATGGGGGCTGTTATTGGCGAAACGAGACTGGCGCTCTCGCCTGTTTTCAACTCTTTTCATTATTTCAATAATCGTCGGCCTTGGGCGTTATACTCCTGTTTATCATATGTTGTATGACTTTTGGCCAGGCATGAAAAGCTTTCGTTCTCCCGGTACTTTTTTTGTTGTCGCGGCGCTGATGATTCCTGTCCTTGCCGCCATTGGTTTTGACCGAATGATGGAACGATTGGAAGTGATGCCGAAAGCCTATCTGCGGATGATTGGAATGATGACTTCATTGGGAATGTTGGGATACCTGGTTGCCAGTCATTTTCATGTCGAAGCGAATCAGATGATTCAGTCGGCTCCGGATGAAAAAGAGTCCTGGTCGTCTTTTCTCTATTGGCAATCCTTCAAACGTTCCTCTGGTATCTTCACCCTTGGAATGCTCGCGCCAATGCTGGGTTATGCCATCGGGGGACGGAAAGATAAAACCTACCTGGTTTCCTGTGTCTTACTCATTTTGATTCTTTCTTTCGACTTATCTTTTGCTAATCGCCAATTCCTCAAGCGGGAATCGTGGCAGTCTTACGAGAATTACCTGGAGGCCAACAGCTACGATCTGGCTCTTTTGAGCGAAAAACCTCCTGTTCGAGCGACGGGGATAGAAAGCGACGCTTCTCTCCGTCCCCTTTTGCTGAATCGGGATTCCATTTTGGGATACCATCCAATCGGTTATCGAGTTTTCGACGAATTTCTTGAGGGGCGTGACCTTAATTCCCTCAAGAACCGAGATGCACTTGGTTTGCGATACGCGGTCATTCCCGAGGATGCTGTGGATGAAAAGAGAATGAGAATTCTTCAGCCCGGACCCCGAAGTAGCCTGGTTGAGTTGACTGAAGTTTCCCCCGTGGTAACGATTCGAACCGCCGAATCAAATCTTTCCGTGCCTTTTGAAATTGAAACCGGTGTGAATGAGCGAAGAATCTCCTTGGATAATCCAACTTCCGGCGAAATGATGATCTTGCGCTATCAACAAAATCGCGGGCCCGGGTGGGTTCGAATGCGCGGTGATCAATCCGTTTCCACTTCGCTGCCAAAACTGGAACAGATAAAAACAACCCACGAGATTGAGTTGGATTCCCAAGTGAAAAGCTTTTATGAGAATTACCGTCCCCGCAGTTACTTTGTTGGCCTTTTCCTGACAGCGCTTGGATTGTTCTTTGTTTCCTTTCTTTTGCTTGCCTCCCAATCTCGGAAGAAGCATTCAACATGATCAAAATTAGAAAATCACCGAGGTGAATGATGACCGAAGTTGATTTAGTCGCTTTGCAAAAAGAAGCCGATAACCTGGACCGCGAACTGGGGAGGGAACTGGAAAAGAAAAACCATGGAAAGATAAGCCGCATCAGCCGCCATCGCGCTTTTCCCAAAGGGTCCTGGATCATCACTGTTGTGATTTTCCTTACCTGGTTTTTTGGTGGTTTTCTTTCTGACTATGTGCCTTATGAACAATACAGAACTTATATTTTTCTGTTTGGAGGCGTTTCAGCGGTTTTCTCCATTATCTTCACACTTCTGTGGGC
>CAYNUX010000761.1:0-1631 GCA_964400115.1 uncultured Cytophagia bacterium | reverse complement strand
ACACTATCAGTGAAACGGCTGTCGTTACGCAAGAGTTCCCACTCTCTTGACAGTCTAAATCGCTCCCAGCTCGCCTGTCGATCTTTAAGATCACGGAATGCCATCATATAAAGCAAACTGGGTTGCTGGTGCCCTATCACGGTTTCCCCGTAAAATATGGCATGAAGATTGAGCTTTTCAAAAAGTTCAATGGTACTTCCCTGATTAAACATGGCGATTTTCCGATCCAGCTCGATTGCAGTCGGGCTTTCATATAATCGCAGTTCATAAACGCGTTCGGTTAGCTGATCGAAAGCAGGTTTTTGTACGCGGGGATATTGTTTGAATGCAGACAAGAGCCAACTATGCATCCTCAAATAACCAGGGTTATTGATGTCTGACTGTAAAATATCTTTTCCTGCGGCCAAATATTCAGGGTCACCTGCGAGTTTTTGTTCAAGTGACATGACAGAGTGGATGGAATTGTGCACGAGAAGGATATAGAGATTCAGACTATTACTCCCGATGACTGGCTTGAAAACTCCAACGGGTGATATTCCAAAACGATTCCAGGCAGGGATGGCAGCATCTGCGATAAAATTTTCAAACCGTTTTTTCCCAATGCCGGGTAACATTTGCACCTGACGCCACTCATAAATATCCGGTGACCGGGTTGCATCGAATGCGCGGTCTTTGGCTTTGCCTAAAGCAGGCAAAGCCAGAGCGGATGCAGAAAATCCCAGAAAAGATCTGCGATTCATATTTTGCTCCTAAAAAAAAGGACTGAGAATCGAAACCAGAAAAATGGTCAGTTTTATTGGGTTTTAATATCATATACCATCAAAGCTTCTCCATGTCTCACATAGAGACGACCATCGCTGATCGCAGGATGAGCCCAGTGCTGCTTGGAGCCCTTTGTAACCTCGAAAAAAGAGATCATATCGAATTTTTCAGGTGTAGCGTTTACAAGGCCCACATGGCCATCCTTTTCTTCATAGCAATAGAGCTTGCCATCGGCTGCAATGATGGCCCCTTTGGTAATCCACTTGTGATCATACCGAACCTGGCCGGTCTGCCAGTCCAATGCGATCCAATTGCCATTGCGATTGTTCTCCCAATTCGAGCCGTAAATAATCCCATCCACCAATACAGCACCGCCGATATGTACATCCAGCGTGGTGTCTGTCCATTTTCGATTCACTTTGGTTCCATCAGCAGAAAGCTCATACATTGCACCGCCATCGTCATAGCCACTGGTCGTATAAATCAGCCCATTGTGGTATAGGGGAGAAACAGGATTGATCGATTTGGCATCATCCTGATACTCGCTAAAAGCATCACTCCAGTAAACTTGCCCTGTTTTGGCGTCGATACCCACAAAATGATTTTCGAGCATTGTCACGACAATTTTTTTATTGCCTCGTTCAACCAGTATGGGGGAACAATAACTCGCTTTGTCACTCAAACCTTTGCTCGTCCACATCGTGGCACCGGTTTGTTTGTTCAATCCGACCACAGAGGCATCCGGGCCTCCCGGTGTCACAATCATGATATCATCGACAATCAAAGGAGATTCAGATATACCCCAGTTATGGTATTCGCCTTTAAACTTGTCGACGGCTTGTACTTGCCATTTTATACTCCCGGATGAG
>CAYNUX010000760.1:0-1632 GCA_964400115.1 uncultured Cytophagia bacterium | reverse complement strand
AGGAGGGAACTATCATTTCGCGCTGTGCTCCTTTTGTAGAAATCTCTACACAAGCGGCATAATCGGGCTTTTCTGTACCTTCCAAAATCCCCTTTTTCTCTTTGAATTGGCGCCGAACCTCATCCACCATTTTCCCGGCAGCTTTCCCAACAGAACGCATGGTCATAGCACAAAAGGCAAAGGTTATCATTGCACCCATGATAAGCCCGATCAGCACTCTGGGATTTATTAATGTGATGTCATAATACCCCATAAAATCGTGTACCGTAGCCGAGGCAACCTCAATCTCCCGTCCGGCAAATTCAATTGTATGTACTCCAATTCTCTCTAAGCCTATCCGCACTTCTTCCATATAGGTCGCTAACAACGCCAAAGAGGTCAAAGCTGCCGAACCGATTGCAAAACCTTTTCCAGTTGCTGCGGTTGTATTACCCAATGCGTCAAGAGCGTCAGTCCTTTTCCGAACTTCTTCACCCAAACCGCTCATTTCCGCATTTCCACCGGCATTATCGGCAATAGGTCCATAAGCGTCGGTGGCAAGGGTAATTCCCAGGGTAGAAAGCATGCTCACTGCGGATATTCCTACCCCATATAAGCCATACCCAAACTCTGAGAAATCAAACCTACATCCAAAAGAATAGCTAAGAAAAATCGCCATAGACAAAACAACCGCCGGGATTATCGTAGAGATCATGCCAACGGACATGCCGTAAATAATCACCGTTGCAGGACCTGTCAAGGCTTGTTCCGCAATCATTTTCGTGGGAGAAAATTCTGAGGAAGTGTAATACTCCGTTGCTTTTCCAATAATTATTCCAGCAATTAACCCAAAAAAAATAGAACCGAATATATTAAAATGACCTGGCAGCAGGAAATAGACAAGCACTGCGGTCATTAGCAAAAAAAGGATAGAGCTCGCATTGATCCCCCGGTCCAGGGCATGCAAAAGATGCTTCTGGCTCGCCCGCTCATCGCTCTTCACAAAATAAATTCCGACAATCGAGCAAATAATCCCAAGCCCTGCAATTACCATTGGCAATATTACTCCATTCAATTGATTGGTACCAACAAAAGCCGCTGCACCCAAAGCGATCGTCGCCAAAATCGAACCACAATAGGATTCATAAAGATCAGCTCCCATTCCAGCAACATCACCAACATTATCGCCAACATTATCTGCAATGGTCGCCGGGTTACGAGGATCGTCCTCCGGGATTCCAGCTTCCACTTTGCCCACCAAATCTGCACCCACATCGGCAGCTTTGGTGAAAATCCCACCGCCAACACGGGCAAACAAAGCCTGCAAAGAAGCTCCCATGCCCGAAGAAAGCATAACCGTAGCGATCTGTTCCAAATTATCAATTCCCCAGATTCCCTTAATTCCGGAATTCATCAACCAGCGAAAAAACAAAAATTTTAACGAAATATCAAGCAAGCCCAATCCTACTACTATCAACCCCATTACAGCACCCGAACGAAAAGCCACTTGCAATGCAGAATTAAGGCTTTTTCTGGCAGCATTTGCAGTTCGACTGGAGGCATAAGTGGCTGTTTTCATGCCGATAAAGCCGGCTAACCCGCTAAAAAATCCTCCACTCAAAAAGGCAATTGGTGCCCACACACTCTGTACTT
>CAYNUX010000759.1:0-1634 GCA_964400115.1 uncultured Cytophagia bacterium | reverse complement strand
TCAAGGCAAGAATTGCCCTGACAAAAAGGTTGCCATCAGGTTTTGAGGGCAGCCCGAAAGTGACAAAATGGTTGATGTTCATTCAAGGCATTTATCGCAGCACAAGCGGTATGTAAATCTTCCATAAAATCAGGGTTGTGATTTCATCATCGGTATTATTGCCTGAATCGGGATCGCAGGTATCCGCTATTACCGCCGCGCTGTTGGCGATCTCGCCAGTTGCGGCAGGATTCGTGACCATGATGACCTTATCGGGACGGTTTATGGTCATCTGGCGCGTTTAGCCGTTAACCCAGACTATCAACGCCAAAGAATCGCCTATACCCTCGTTGACAATCTTTTAAGACAATTTGACTCTCAGGGATTTTGGCGCGTCACCGTCAATACCCAGTCAGACAATATCCAATCCTTGAGACTGTATCGACAAATGCACTTCAAACCCACCAAGGAAGAGATCAGAGTCTATGAATTAGCATTATGAAAAGCAATCGGGGGACATTAAGTAGAGAGACGGTCACAACCAGCAATTCTGAATGTGAATACGACAAGACTTGTCAAATTCGTTTATTTAGACAAAACAACTAACAACACAACTCTTTTTATCACCGCAGCGAAACATTTTCCGACATCACGTACAATTCACAAATTTTTTTCAAGATGAAATCTATGAACAAACCCGAGAAATGACTTTTTTAATCAAATTTTAAGGCTTTGCAACGATGTTTCTCGAAATTTCCGGTGCTATTAGCTCTTGTTGACTGAACCTCAGTCAAATAATTCGCGACTGAAAATATCTGACAAACTTTATCCGATTCATATTTAGCTTTCCTGCGGACACAACCCTCTTGCTGGACAAATGATGCCAATTGTGGCAAAATCATACCGGTATTAATTAGATGGAGGCATTAATGAGCACAGCAAAGAGCAAACGCGAAATATTACGTCAAAAGCGGGAAGAGCAAAAACGAAGACAGCGTACAACACTGATCATTATCGGTTTGGCCGCAATCATTCTGATCACAGGTGCAGTGCTGCTGCCGAAGGTGTTGTTAGCGAAGACAAAACACAATAACACCGACGGTTTTTCGGTAGGTGATCCTAATGCGCCTGTAACGGTGGAAGAGTTTTCTAACTTCCTCTGCGGCCACTGTCGCGATTTTGCCCTTTATATAGAAGAAGACTTTATCAAAGAGTATGCGGAAACCGGCAAAGTCTATTTTACATTTGTTAATTTTACCTTTGGATCTGAGGAGGCCTTTGCGGCAGCTGAAGCCACCTATTGCGCAGCAGATCAAAATAGATTCTATGAATATAAAGAGTTTCTCTTTAATTATGCAGGCTATCAAGATGCATTTTCAGATTCGTCCCTGATCAATTATGCCGTATCGGCCGGGTTGGACCAGGATGAATTTCAGAATTGCCTATTAAGCAACACTTATGAAAACGCCTATCTTGAAGATTATGCTTACGCTCAGTCGGTTGGCATTCAGGGTACGCCAACCTTCCTGATCAACGGCACAACCATCGTGTCTTCCAGCGAATTGATCCCCACTGTGGATGCGCTTCTGAACGAATAATCTTGAACAAATCAAAAAAGGATATCTGGATCGTGAGGCGGCTCTCTATGCTGCTCG
>CAYNUX010000758.1:0-1638 GCA_964400115.1 uncultured Cytophagia bacterium | reverse complement strand
GCCCCCGGAAACCATAATAGTTGATCTTGGCCAGATAATCCAGATCCGTCCGGATAAGGGTCCGTCGCTCCTCCTCAGGCCGCCTCGGCGGGTAGGGATAACACTCGTATTGGGTTCTTACCGACTTCAGGTAGCTCCCATCGCACATATTAAACACCGGCTTTCATTCATCGCTCTCGAAAAATCGAGGAGCAACCATAGGATGGCTCATTCAGCTTCATTCCCGAAAGCCATTTAAAAAGTCAAGTCCAGAACATTTGCTCCGCCGCCAAACATTCTTTTCACTCAGAATCAATCATCCATCTCAACCACCCAATGGTATCTTTCGCTGACCTCACCCAAAAGAATGCAGGCATATTCCAAGCCGAAACTAGTGAACCGTCATCTGAATCAATAAGATTACCATTGATACTTATTAGGCCTTTTATTCCTTACCGCTAATCTCTGATCATATCAGTCGGCGCCTTTTCCATCTCTTCGAAATATCTCATCAAAATAACGTATTGTAGTCATTAACCCGTCTTCCAATGGAACGGCCGGCGTCCATCCAATGGTATTGCGGGCTAATTGAATGTCGGGCCTGCGTCGTTTTGGGTCATCCGTCGGCAGCGGTTTAAAAATGAGCTCCGATCGGGAATTGGTTAGCTTTACAATTGTTTCCGCCAGCTCCAAAATAGTTGATTCCGCAGGATTCCCCAAGTTTACAGGGCCATTAAAAGCCTTGGGCATATCCATCAGCCGGACAAAGGCCTCGATCATGTCGCTTACATAGCAAAATGATCGAGTTTGCGATCCATCGCCATATATGGTGATCGGCTGATGAGTGAGGGCCTGCACGATGAAGTTGGATACTACCCGCCCATCATCCGCATGCATCCGCGGACCGTATGTGTTAAAAATCCTGGCGACTTTAATGTCCAGTCCGTGCTGGCGGTGATAGTCGAAAAAAAGGGTTTCAGCACATCTTTTTCCCTCATCGTAGCATGATCGGCGACCGATGGGATTGACATGCCCCCAATAGCTTTCGGGCTGGGGATGACGTTCCGGATCACCGTAGATTTCACTGGTCGATGCCTGAAAAATTTTGGCCTTTACCCGCTTTGCCAATCCGAGCATGTTTATCGCGCCGTGAACGCTGGTCTTGGTCGTCTGGACCGGATCGAATTGGTAGTGAATCGGTGATGCCGGGCAGGCCAGGTTATAAATCTCATCGACTTCTACATACAAAGGGAACGTCACATCATGGCGCATAATCTCAAAATACGGATTTTTCAAAAGATGAGCGATATTTTGCTTTCTCCCCGTGAAGAAGTTGTCAACGCATAACACGTCATGACCGTCTTCAAGTAGGCGCTCACACAAATGAGACCCGAGAAAGCCACTTCCGCCAGTCACAAGTATTCGCTTTTGAATTATTTTCGGTATCATTTTTGGAATCTATCTCTTAGATGTCTTAAGAATATGGGGCCATATCCGGTTTCATCGTGAAATGGAATTTTTCAAGATGAAAGCATTGACTGACCCGGCGAGAAGTCCTTTCCCACACCGGCATGATTAAGCTCCGGTGATTCTATAGATTTCCTGAGTGGGTCAAGATACCTGGCATAATGCCGCCACCGCCCCACCGAACGGGTATAA
>CAYNUX010000757.1:0-1643 GCA_964400115.1 uncultured Cytophagia bacterium | reverse complement strand
GGCACTTCTGATTCGATTACTGCAAAAATCACTTCCTTAGCGGACCCTGAATTTGAAGAAAATGCCACGCTGATCAAAATGTGTTCTTTTTCCGACACTCGCTATAAGATTCTCTCGAACACTCATGTGAATAATGGTCGTTTGCTTGAAATTTATCAGGATGATTCTCCTCTGCTCACTGACTCACGTCCGATTCGCCTTTTTGGCCAAAATCTTTTTTATGCTGATGACCAGGTATTTCTGACCGAAGGCGACGGGGTCAGGGAGCTTCAAAGCTCACCAAAAATTGAGTCCTTCAATTTTCAATTATCAGGTTTCAAGGACAGACGCATCCGCGTGTTACTGCCTCGAAATTATGATCAGAACTCTGATAAATCATACCCGCTGATTGTTGCTCAGGATGGGCAGAATGTGTTCTCCCCCGGTGGACCGTTTGGTTCCTGGGATTTGGATTTGCAGATTATTGAAATGATTCGCCTCGGCGAAATCCCCGAGTGTATTGTTGTGGCCATTGATAATACTAATGATCGATTCGCCGAATATATTCCTGAGTACGGTGAAATATCCGAAACTCAGGGGCGAGGCGGAGAATTTCTTGCGCGCATTCGCGATGAGCTGCTCCCAAAACTGGAACAGGATTATCGGATCAAAACTGATCCTGAGTATGTGCTCCACCTTGGAAGTTCGCTCGGTGGACTTCTTGGTTTTCATGCTGCCAATGAATTCGAGGAGACCTTTGGCTCAGTGATCGCCATGTCGCCTTCTTTTCAGATTAATCTGGATGAAAGTCTTAATCGCGTTGATTTGGGGACGGAAGAGTTTGCCCGCCTTTACATTGACTCTGGGACAGCAGGCTCTTCAAACGATGGATACGCGAATACGATTCAAGTGCGCGACCGAATGATTGCCAACGGCTGGGTCTTTGGAGATCGCTTTTATCATGTCGCTGGCAATGGTCAGCAACACAATGAAGCCGCTTGGCGCGATCGTTTGCAGGATGCGCTCCATTGGTGGGCTGCTCCCATTCTCAAGGAATCAGGGACGCAGTCATCAGCAAAGACCGACTCATGGTCGACTCATTAATTAGCAGGATAAATCTTTATGCAAATAGCTCAAACGCAGTCCGATGAACTGCGCCAATTCATCGAAAAAGTCTGCCGCGAGGCAGGCAAAATTCAACTGAGTCACTGGCGAAAGCTTGATGGTGTAGAAAAAAAAGGCGATATCGACTTAGTGACGATCGCTGATAATCAGTCCGAAGAGTTGGTTGCAAGCTTCATCCAAAAAAGCTATCCCGACCACAGAATTCTTGGAGAAGAAGGCGGCTACGTCGGACCAGAATCGGATTATACCTGGATTGTTGATCCGATTGATGGAACAACAAATTTTGCTCATGGACTCCCGATCTTTTCTGTGAGCATCGCCCTTCACTATCAAAACAACCCCATCGCTGGAGGGGTCTATGCTCCCGCTTTAGACGAGCTTTACCTTGCCACAAAAGGCCACGGCGCAACGCGCAATGGTCTGGCAATTCACGTTTCCGAAACAGACGAAATGATCAATGCCATGATGGCGACGGGGTTTCCCTATAACCGCGCCCAGGTCATCGATTGGGTGATGCATAACATGAAGGAATTCGTGGC
>CAYNUX010000756.1:0-1644 GCA_964400115.1 uncultured Cytophagia bacterium | reverse complement strand
GCCTTTTGTAGAATAAAAAGGTTCAAAGATACGTGACAAGTCACCTTCATCTATACCAATACCCGTGTCGCTGAGAACGATCCTGACGCCATCGTGACCGAGTTCCGATGTGGCCGCGATTTTGATATGAATATTTCCGTTACTCTGTTGGATGGCATCGATAGCATTTACGAATAAATTCACAAACACTTGTTCCAATTGATTAGAATCAGCTGTAATCAATGGTACTTGTTCAAAGTCTTTGGTAATGGAAATATTTTTAATGATCATTTGGTTTTGTACTATGGCCAAAGAGTGTTCCATCACTCTGACGACAGATACATCAGGTTGCATATGAGGCGTTTGGCGTGAAAAATCCAGCAATCCTCTTACAATATCCCGGCAGCGACGCGCTTCGCGCACGACAATCTTTAGATCGTTGCGTGCACTTTTATCGATTCGTGGATCACGCAATAAATAAGAACTAAACGTGAGTACAGCAGAGAGCGGATTATTGAGTTCATGTGCGACACCAGCTGCCAAACGCCCGAGCGAGGCCATCTTGGCCGAACGATATACTTGCTGTTCAGCTTCTTTTAGCTTTAAGGTCATTTTATTAAACGACTCTTCCAGTACTCCGATTTCATCTTTTCTGTCTATCGGAATCTGGTAACCAAAATCTCCGGATGCAACAGCCGAAGTCGCACTCACCAGGCCACGTACAGGCCCAACAACCCACCGTTTAAACAAAAACCATATCAAAGAACTGATCACTATGATGGTAATAATCGTAAAAATGATGACTTTGATCCGACTATTTAATAGCTGCTCATCGATTCTGTTTAAATCCAGAGCAACATCCAAAACACCCAATACCATTTGTTCGGCAGGATGTGCATGACAATCAGCCTGCCAGCAACTGGGCTCATTATAAATAGGATTAATAATTCCTAAAAGCCGGTATTGATTATTGGCTTGACTAAAAATCCGGGTACGCTCATTGATCGATAATCGATCATAGGGTTGCTCATTGGCGTGGCATCCAGAACAAGCCTGATCCTGCTTATCGACAGATTTACCGATCTCTGCCCCATTACCGGAATAAACAACAGCCCCTTCCTTGTTATAGATACGTACTATTCCAATCCCATCCTGACGACTGATGGTGCCAATGATCTGATGGACATGCTCAAACCGATTATGCAGCATATCATAGTGTACCGAATTTTTGATCGTCTCACTTAATTGATGTGCGTTCTGCTCGAGTTGCCCAATCATTTCATTGTGATGACGATCCAGCAAAACATATGAAAATAATCCGATGCATATCACCGTTACCAGGGAAACAGCCCAGATGATTTTCTGGCTAATCTTTGATTCTTTATGCTGTAATAAAGGTGACAATGTATTGACCCCAGTTCAGCTTGTAGTGTTTACAAAAATGATTTCGATATAAAATTATGCTTGCACAAAAGTTCTGGTTTGACAATATCCTACCCGATGATCTGACAATACAATAAGGAAAAAATTCCTGCAAAATTAATGCCAACACCTAAGCCAAATAAAAACATTGACAAGAGCATGGGAAGCGCGAAACAGGCTGTTTCAAATGAAACAAAGCAATTAACTACAAAGACCCAAGTTTTTCATTTTTCGCCACAACGT
>CAYNUX010000755.1:0-1645 GCA_964400115.1 uncultured Cytophagia bacterium | reverse complement strand
GCCGGTTTGTTCGGCATGCGCGCCGCTGCCGATCCCGAGGTGCAAGTCGGGTTCAGGAAGGCGCAGATCCTGAAAAAAAACATCCGACATATTCAAGTCATAGTGCTGGCCTGTGTGGACAATAACGGGGTCGGCCCAATCTGTTTGTTTCAATGCGTGGTAGAGCGGCGCGATTTTCATGAAATTCGGCCTGGCCGCTGCAATAAGGTGAATGATCATGCGTCAATTCCCATCTGTCTAATCAGTTATGGCGTCAAGCCGCCCCAGAAAGTGATGAATTTGTTCCCTGAAAAGCCCGCTTGTCCGGGGCAGTTTTTGGGCCGCCAGCTTTTCCTTTTCCCAATCGAGTTCAAAAGAATAGGAATGGCGGAATTTGTGCCGAAAAGCCCGGAAATCATCCAGCAACAGGAACAATTCCCCGTCTATCACCCGGGGACGGAATCCCGCGATATCGACTTTCATGCGCTTCAGCAAGTCTTTATGCCAGTATGTGTCTTCAATGTCGTTTTCAAAAAACCTGGCAATGGAACGGAATATGTTTTCGCATCCATTATAAAAACTGTGCAGCAGATAACCGATGGCCCCGCGATCATAGGGGGCCACCTGTTCCGCGCTCAGATCAAGTTTATCGCTGATCTTTGCAAATTCAGCTTCAATGAGAGATATCTTTTCCAGTTCCTCCCTGATATCAGCCTTGAGCAATTCAACGCTGTACTTCATAAACGACGACGCCCCGTTCCGCGATCTTTTTTACAAACGCGCCGTCATCCGTATCCGTGTACAGATCGATGGGCGCATCCAGTTCTTCTTCGAACTCCCGTCTGAACGCCCAAAACTTCTCGGCGGAAAGGGGTTCAACAAAGATGTCGATATCCGAATGCGTGCAGCAGCGGTTTTCTGCAACAGAGCCGAACAGAATGGCCCGGCGAATCCCGTATTTCTGGAAAATGGTTTTCCCCTTTTCCGAAATCAATTTTTTTCGTCGTATTGCTTCCACTCTTCTCTGGGCAATTTTTTCTTGCCAACGTTGTTTGAATTTATGAAACCCCTGATTCCCCATTTAGAACATCACCCTTCAGCCGATGCAATGCACCCATAACGCTCTTATTTCGACAAGACATTATCCTAAAAAGGGCTTCCCTTTATCCGCATTTTCATAGAATCCAAGGATCCGATTTGCAACATAGTGGGCCTCATTTGTCCGGTCGTGGCTGCGATCCATATTTAATTAACAGCTTTTCGGTCCATCTCATTCTCAATGGCGGATAGGGCCTGGCGTTCAATTTGATCCCGATCCGCCATCTCATTCAGCTCTTTTTCCGAATATTGCCCTTCAAAGGCTTCAAGAGACGCCTTTTTCATCGCAATGGAATATACGTCATGAATAATTTCTTTCAATTCATCCACATCCAGATAAACGCCCCCGGCTTTTCTCCGCTTGTTGATATGAATTATTTCATTTATGGCGTTATACATCGAATACTCCCATGATCTGGTCATACGCTTCTCCGCCGCTTTTTTAATCAGATATATCAGCAAAATCTTTGAAAAGGTTCTGATTTTGTTGATCTAATCATCCCGACTCATCTCCTCCAACTCCAAAGCGATGGCCAATGCATCATCAACATTCCCTTTTTTGAGCGTA
>CAYNUX010000754.1:0-1646 GCA_964400115.1 uncultured Cytophagia bacterium | reverse complement strand
GCCCAAAAGTACTTGTAATCCTGATCGGGATCACTGGTTTTATAATCGGTTCTGTACCGATCCTTAGCGGGGCAGAACGTTCTCTCAGCGAATTACGTGAAGCTCAAGATTTGGAATATACGAAACTCAGACGTACCTACGACCAAAAAGCCCTCCAGATTGTTCCAACAGTTAACGGCCAGATTGATACAAGTAGTCCGGAATATGAATCACTGGTCGAAGAATACGCACGAAAACGTACTGAAATTAGCAAAAAATACAGACAATTAGACCCAAGAGGCTCGGCTGTTGAAGCACTTCTGGAAGATCCGAAATTCAAGGGCAAAATCCAAAACACCGGATCTGTTCCGGCAAACGTTAATGCAGACGTTGACTTAAAGGCGACAAGCGCCGAATCCGCCAAAGATCTGGCCCATCAGTGGTCAACAAAAAAAGGCGGCAAAAAGCCGCTCTATTTTACGGTTGATAATCCGTCTGTGCCGACTACCACAGCTCCGGATGATTTTAATAAAGTGATCAAAGTTGTTAACCCTGATACGGATACTACCCTTTGGACTCCGGAAACGGACGAGATTCGAAAAGCAAAAGTAAAAGATTATGATGCGTGGACGACATCCGGTGGGCAAAAAGGAACCGGAAATCTTGAGATGTCTCGAGACAAAAAAGGCTATTATCTGGATAATGAGAAAAAATTTGTACATTCAGATCGGCCACTGAGTGATACCTCAGGGGTTCATGATGAAGATCTTAAAACCTTTTCCAAGAGTATTTCAAAAGCTGGTGGAAACCAAGGCGCAAAGATTTCTAAAAACAACCCGGAATTTTACGAACAAGCGTCAAAAATGCAGAAGTATGGCGATCCGGTTGAAGCCGGAATTGTCAATCTCGGTGATTCTCCAGAAGTGCGCAAGAAAAAGCTTGAGAAGTGGAAGCAAACGGCACGGGATGAAATGCAGCTCTCTAACAAGAGGAGCACAGAACTCGGAAATCTGTCTGATAGAGCACGAGAGGACCTAGCGCAGCAAATGCGCGATCAAGGCCATGAAGATGTTGCCGAGCGAATAGAGGAGCATCGCCAAAAGGTAGCAGATTCTAACGCAGATGCCGCGGTGCAGAACGATCATCTTCGTGCGGAGCGTGACGAAATTCTTGGAACGAATAAAGATACGCAAATTCCCGATCGGAATGATCCAAGTATATCGAAAAAAAATATCGGTGTCGTTGACGACGATTTAGGCCAAATTAAAGTCGACCCCCCTGGATCGAAAAAAGATGGGCCTGACAAGATTAAGATCCAAGATATTGTTCCTGAAGGGGATGAAAAAAAAGTCCGCAAAGCGCAGGAGGCTTTTACAGAAAATGGTGGGATCAAGAGAGACCTGGACAAACCTAAACCGGTAAAAGGAGACCCTGATCTTGCAGATCTCGCTGATCCGGATTCCAAACACGTAAAGAAACCGTCAGGCGATCCTGAAATTGGTGCAGAGGTAAAAAAGTCTCAGGCCAATAAGAGTGTCTCTACAGATGTTGCAGATGAGCTTCCATCAACGAAACAACATACTGTCGATATTGAAGACCCTACAAAAACTAAAATAGCACCCGGCAAAAGAACTGCCGGAGTAGATGCGGACCTTACTCCGGGAACC
>CAYNUX010000753.1:0-1648 GCA_964400115.1 uncultured Cytophagia bacterium | reverse complement strand
GTCCTTCCCTTTACCATTTCTGTAAGCATAGAACTACTGGCAATTGCCGCGCCACAACCGAAGGTCTTGAATTTGGCATCGACGATTCGGTCATTTTCGACTTTGATGCTGAGTTTCATGACGTCTCCACAAGTCGGGTTGCCGACGACACCAACACCATTGGCATCTTCCAGCACGCCTACATTGCGCGGGTTCTCATAATGCTCAACAACTTTTTCTGAATATTCAAATGTACTCATAGAATAACTTTCATTTTAACGTTTGTGTTCACCCCATTCGAATTTATCAATGTCAATGCCTTGTTGTGCCATTTCATAAAGCGGCGACATATCCCGTAAACGCTTGACATTTTTTTCAAGTGTATCGAGAAGAAGGATAATATCCTCTTTGGTATTGCTCTTTCCCAAGCCAAATCGAATGGAAGAGTGAGCGAGAGAATCAGGTACGCCAATAGTTCCGAGAACATAGGAGGATTTGAGCGTTTCAGAACTACAGGCTGAACCGGTGGAGAGCGCAAACGCCTTGCAGGCAAGTATAAGCGACTCTCCTTCGATATAGGAAAAACTGAGATTTGCATTATTCGGCAACCGCAAAGTCGGATGTCCATTTAGGGTTGTATGTTCTATGCGTTCCAATGCTCCATTGATCAACATATCGCGTAATTCGCGCAAGCGGTTTGCTTCGCCGCTTAGATCACCGGCGGCAATTTCTGCGGCTTTTCCGAGTCCGGCGATCCCGGGAACATTTAACGTACCCGAACGTACGCCGCGTTCCTGCCCGCCTCCATCAAGCAAAGGCGCAATTCGATGCCCTTTACGCATATATAAAGCACCTACTCCTTTGGGACCATACATTTTATGCGCCGAAATCGAAAGAAAATCAATATGGTCTTTTTCCACATCAACTTTAACTTTTCCAAGTGCCTGCACGGCATCGGTGTGAAAGGGGATATTATGCTTTTTGGCAATTTGACCAATAGACCGGAGAGGTTGCAGGGTTCCAATTTCGGAATTTGCCGCCTGAATGGTGATCAATATGGTTCTGTCGTTGATCAACTCTTTCATAGAATCGAGATCAACAATCCCATATTTATCAATTTTGGCCAAACGCGAAACAACGCCCTGGCGGTTTAATCTTTTAAGGGTATCGAGAATCGCTTTGTGTTCTGTGGCAATGGTAATAATTTCCGGATTTTCAACTTTGGACAGCGCAACAGCCCCTTTCAGGACCATGTTGTTGGATTCGGTTGCGCAGCTGGTGAAAATGATTTCAGCCGGATTTTGCGCGTTGAGTAACTGTGCAACCTGTTCTCGTGCCTCTTCAACCGCCTTTTTAGCGATTTCTCCATATATGTGTGTTGAACTTGAAGGATTGCCAAACTGTTCATGCAAGTAGGGCAGCATGATTTCGAGTACACGGGGATCTAACGGTGTGGTCGCATGATGATCCATATATATAGGTTTCATGACAAGTTCCTGAAATGAATAGATTCCTTTTAAGTAATAACATAACAAAGTATCTCTTTAATCCCAAAATCTATCGAAAAAACAATCAGACCCCGGCATAATTGCATCGTTTCTCTTGCAAAATTGCGTTTGCCGATTGAAAAGATGAATTATAGGTACAGTTGATTGCTTTGATCATTTAA
>CAYNUX010000752.1:0-1658 GCA_964400115.1 uncultured Cytophagia bacterium | reverse complement strand
GTGGCGACAACTGTCGCACATATTATCACACTGACTTTCGTCAAAATATTCCCCAAAGTAATGAAGCAGAAATTTGCGACGGCAGGCGGTCGTTTCGGCGTAAGCCATGACCTCCTGCATCAGTTGCTGCCCCATCTCGCGCTCGGCTACCGGCTTGTCGCGCAAAAATTTCTCCAATTTCAACAAATCCTTGTGGCTAAAGAAGGCTACACATCGCCCGTCGCGCCCGTCGCGCCCGGCCCGACCGGTTTCCTGGTAATAGTTTTCAATACTCTTGGGCATATCGTAGTGAATGACAAAGCGTACATCGGGTTTATCGATCCCCATGCCGAAGGCAATGGTGGCCACGATCACGTCCACATTTTCCATCAGAAAATCATCCTGTGTGCGCGAACGGGTTTTAGCATCCAAACCGGCATGGTAGGGCGCAGCCTTAATATCGTTAACCTGGAGTGTTTTGGCAATGGTTGCAGCCGATTTACGACTCTGTACGTAGATGATACCCGATTGATCGGGAATGCCTTTTATGATCTGAATAATGCTTTTAATCGTCTGATCGGCTTTCCCCTTGGACCGAACCTCATAGTACAGGTTGGAACGATTGAAGGATGAAATAAAGGTGTTCTCATCCTGCATATTGAGGTTCTTCACGATATCTGTCTGCACCTTGGGAGTAGCCGTTGCCGTGAGGGCGATCACGGGAATATCTTCACCAATTGCATTGAGCATGACCCGGATGCGACGATACTCTGGTCTGAAATCATGCCCCCATTCTGAAATACAATGCGCCTCGTCCACCGCCACAAAAGAAATATTTGCCTGTTTAAAAAAGACAATATTCTCTTCCTTAGTAAGGGTTTCCGGAGCTATGAACAGTAATTTGGTCTTACCGTCCATGATATCCTGCTTGACCAACTTCATTTGTGCCTTGGTCAGGGAGGAGTTCAGGAAATGAGCGATGTCATCGCTTTGGCTATGCCCGCGAATGGAATCTACCTGGTTTTTCATCAGGGCGATGAGGGGAGAAATAACCAAAGCGGTACCTTCCATCATAAGGGCAGGTAATTGATAGCAGAGGGATTTCCCTCCACCAGTGGGCATGATGACAAAGGTATCTTGCCCGTTCAGTACACTTTGTATGATGTCACTTTGCTGGCCTTTAAATTGGTCAAAGCCAAAGTGTTGTTGCAGCGCTTTCTGCAGAGTTTGATTGGTCACAGTCATTGTTCCTTTTGACTTTTTCATCCGTCTGGCGAATCGTATCCTAAGGTGTCAGGACAATGGTTTTTGGGGAAGGACGGAACTCGGATGATGGTAATTTCTTAGCGTCTTTACACTGACCCGTAACTAACAATTTAACGAAAAAAAACGGCCTTAGCCCTATTCCGATGGCCTTTTTTGTCCGAGTTTGCCTACTTTTGGGGCTGATTTTTGGGTCGAGTAGACGGGTCTGTGCGAATGGCAAACAAAAATAACGAATTAGTGCGTAAGACGGAAACACTTATCAGAGAAACAGCCCTCCGAACGATTGACATAGAGTATCAGGCGATTAACGCCCTTAAAAACAGTATCAACGACAACTTTGTTGCCATCGTCGAACGCTTGTTCGAATCCACCGGCCGCGTTGTCCTCACGGGGATCGGTAAAAGTGCACTGGT
>CAYNUX010000751.1:0-1659 GCA_964400115.1 uncultured Cytophagia bacterium | reverse complement strand
GGCAATTATATCGTTGCCAGCTTGCCAACCGGATCGCTCTATCTAAGCAACAGCAGCTTTTGCAATATGGGCTATATGCCGGTGCCCTCTTCGATATTTGTCTGTGTGCTATGGTACACCAATCCATACCGCGCTATCTTTGTTGCCATCAGCGGCTCTTATTGTCCCGATATGCTTCAAGCCTCTGCCAGCTGGGGCTTTTTTAATCCGTATTTATGGTATTGGCCCAAACCTAAAAAAATCGAGATTACGCCCCCTGATACGACTATTGCCAAGAATGACAGCGTGCAATTCACCTATCAAGCAACGGACCGGAACGGCATCGAGACCAAAGCAAGTGTTACCTGGTCTGCGACCGGAGGAGAAATAGATACGCTCACTGGAAAATACATCGCTACGGAATCAGGTACACATACCGTTACCTGCACCGATTCAGCAAACATGGTCTCTGCACATGTCACATTAGTAGTAACCGAGTCTACAGCCGTTGAAAAGACTCATCCTGTCGTCAGCTACAGCCTCGGACAGAATTATCCCAATCCTTTTAATCCAATGACAACCATCGAATATGCCGTACAACATGCGACAATAGTAGACCTCGAGCTCTATGATATTACCGGGCGTTCGGTGAGAAAACTGATCCACAAACACCAGAGACCAGGCGTCTATCAGGTGACGATCGATGCAAAGAATCTGCCATCAGGAATCTATTTCTACCGGATTCGCATGGGACAATTCAGTGCTGTAAAAAAGATGGTGCTGATTGAATAGTATTATATGTCCATAGAAATCCAGAGTGTGATCATACAAGGACGAATAAAAGGGGGAATTCCTATGGTCACATGACCAAACTTGCACTCACCGGATCTGAAACCGCGCTTGATGCCGTTTATATCCTTGTTTGGCAGAGCCCACATTGCAAAAAATGTGGTGTTAAATCTATGACGAGAGCTCGGGGGATTCGGAGACGGATGATGAGGTACCCGATTAAGCTTATTAGGGGCCATCGTGTTGAAAGTGCAAGACCTGGTCAATCCCAGATGCCTCAGCGTAAAGCATGTGTGTAACAAAACAGGTGGCTCACCGTTGTGGCAGGAACAGCATACGGTTATTCTTTGCAAAGGCCTGATCAATATCGTATTCGGCAGCCAGAATCCACTCGATATCGGATTTAACCGGGATCAGCATCGACGGCGATAATCCCAATACCAGAGCATTCGCAAGAGGACCCAAGGACACCATAGCAGGCGATTCCACACTCAATGGCTATGATATCAAGGGTACATCCACCGGTAATCATGGCATCTATGGAACCTCTTCAGCCAAGGGTTTTGCAAGAGTCTATGGCATTGGAAGCAGCACCAACATCGGCATTCAGAGATCCTCGAACGGACACAGGAGGGTGCCAATTGACATTTAAAAGCCTCGACTTTGGTTTTGGTGTCAAGAATATAGTTTTGTAAATATCAGAGGTTTCAGTGCTTATCAAAACAAGGTGTGCTTTCCGATTGCGTACAAAAAATATCTGATCGCCTAAAACCGCCTAAAAAAAAGTTGATATTGGCATTTTATTGTTGTAACATAATGTACATTGGTCAAAGGGAAAGGATAAAAGTGCTGTTTTCTATCCAAGTCCTTAATCAATCCGACATAGGCATA
>CAYNUX010000750.1:0-1661 GCA_964400115.1 uncultured Cytophagia bacterium | reverse complement strand
GGATTCGAGCGCCCCTGGAGGCAATATGACAGTTGTTGAAATAGAATTGTTAGATGATACGTACTCGTATTCTTCACATAGCAAATTAACCGCTGATAATGATTGGGGATTGGGGACAACCGGCCCGGATCGAAAGGCAGATATCTTGGATGATACTGATCCGCAACTAAGGCTATCGCACACAGACGGTAGTATTTATGTGGACTTCCAAGCGGATTCTAACGGTGATCTTACCGTTACACCGACGGGGAATAAGGTTGAAATATCCGGCATTTCTGCTCATACTGTTGATGCTGATACTATTGCAGATAGCGGAGACGGCAACCCGGCGACCGCGACATTGACACCGACTTCATCTTATATAGAATTAACCTGTAGTGACTCAGACACATGTGATATTACGATGGCGGAAACCGGCATGGAAGAGGGGATGATCGTTAATATCGTAAACGTATCAGCAAACACTTGTGACTTTTCAGATAGTGCGGGAGTTTCTGAATTGGCTGGAGCGTTCGCGATGGAACAGTATGATGTGTTGTCGCTTTTATATTCCGGCGACGCTTGGATTGAGATAAGCAGATCAAATAATTAATAGGAGGAATCTAAAATGAAGAAAATCGTTCTTACTTTTTTGGTTATGGTTTTTATTTCGGCGAATGCGTTTGCAGCCGATTACACTCTAACGATCACGGTCCCGGATGATAAGATCACCGAGTTGACCGAGATGATTGATGCCAGGTTGCCTAATATGTACGGAAAAAACCGCATCGAGGAAGGCATGACTTATGTGGAATGGATGGAGTTTATCATCGTAGAATATCTCAAGGCAAATTATCTTTCGTGGAAAAGGGATCAGATTGCGGCGGAAACGTCAGTTAATCCCGCGGATGTTATTCAATGAATGGATGAAGGGGGGCTGTGATTGGAGATCAACGGCTACGGCGTTCTTAGCGCGATACATGAAATATGGCCGGAATGCTACGTGAAACGCACGGATTACGTCTACTGGCGGCCAAAAAAACGTGAAGTGGATGATCTTCTGTTGGGCGCGGCTTTTGAGAGATACAGCTATCTGGCGGAGGTATTCGATTGCGATGATATGGCAAAGATCGTCCACGCCTTTGTTATCCAGGAGCGATATATTGAGATCATGGCAGGCAGGCCGAAGGACGAATGGTTTGCATGGCCGTTCGGCGTGATCTCACTCGATAAATTTCAGGGACAGATGATGTCTCACATGGTCAATTTTTGCATCACGCGAGATGCCGGGATGGTCCTGGTAGACGCGCGGGCGGGTATCGTTAAGAAAGCGGATAATGCGGAAGATATTGCTTATTTTGCTTTTCTTTAGCCTGTCCGCCGCCATGCTCTCCGCATGCGGGCCGAAGCATGATCGGTACAAGGACTGGCCGATCAAGCCGGGGCCTACGAATAGCTATTCCCACATGCATTTTTTGAAAATCGACATCGGATCAAAGCCAATCATCTCATGGTATTCTGATAGACTTTCTATCATATTTTCATTTGGCGAAAGACATTCAAAACCCAATTCCGAAAGATTCCAAAATATTTCACCGCACTTCTCGCAATGATAATGGTCTGCAATTTTAATTTGAGGTTCATCGCAAAAAGAATCGTCTAAATCGCATCCCACCTTTATT
>CAYNUX010000749.1:0-1664 GCA_964400115.1 uncultured Cytophagia bacterium | reverse complement strand
CGTCGCGGGCGGGCGGCGTGTTGATCGGCAGCCCCAATCATATCGCAAAGAAGTGTCACGCTATAAAGACATTGTCGATGATTTGGTGGAAAATCAATTCACGGAAGAACAGCTTGAGATTCTGTCCCCGGGGATCTTGTTGAAGTCTGGTGACTATGTCGCCTCTCCTGAATACATTCGTGAAGCGGTTTCGTATAATCGTGAGAATGGAATCAATGGAGAAGTCTTTTTCTTCTATCCTGGATTGACGGATAACAACAATCAAATCGGCGATCTTTTGAAAGAAGAATTTTATTCTGAGCCCGCAGAACTCTTTTACAGGGACGGAGAAACCTGGAGACCAGAGGGAATCACGGCCCCGGTTCCAGAATCTGAACTAGGAGCAAACTGGGGCACGAGTCCAAATTATCCCGGTTTTCACCGGTCGACCTCTGGCGCTTCAGAGACAATCGCCTATGACATCTCCGTCCCCGTTCAGGCGACCTATCGGGTTTTTGTCAAGACACTGGCCGGACCAAACCAATCTGAAAGTGTCTCCTTTTCTCTCATCAATGGTGATTCCGCCATCATCAATCAGAAAGACCGGAATAGCTATGGTTGGATGCCCATTGGAAAAATGAAACTGAATGCCGGAACGAGTGAAGACGTTGTTCAGGTAAACACTGGCTCAATGAGCGAATCCTCTTCCGTTATTCTGGGACCAGTGATGGTGCTGATTGATCGGTCAGAATCGCCAAATGCGGACTGGCCCAATTAATCACTGAATCCGTAAATGGAATAAATGAGAAAAGCAGGCCTCTGTTGAAGCCTGCTTTTTTTATTAAATGCTGTCTTTTTGATCGACCGACAAAGGAAATCATCTAAGTTGTAGATCATCATATAAGAGGGAATTTGAATGAAAATCAAAGCACTCATAACCATTTGCGCTTCGGCGATATTGCCACTGACCGCGTTGGCGCAGAAACCCGCTACCTCCCTGATGGAGCGCATGCCAGATAACGCCGTGGTTACTCTGGGCGTTAATGACTTTGAAAAAATCCAAGAAAAATTTAAGAATAGCCGCTTTCATGACGCCTGGAACAGCCCAGAATTAACCAATCCGCGTGAAACGATGGATAAAGCCATGCAGGAAGGACTGTCCGATTTTCAGGATGACACGGGCCTGGAAATGGACCGGCTGAAGAAATATTTCGGCAAGCAATTTACGACAAGCCTGATGCCGTATCCTCAAGACCAACCATCGGAATTCTATCTCCTGCATGCTGCCCGAATTGATATGAATCAACGGGATGCTTTTTTGAATGATGTGGATAAAATCCTGGAAACTCTTGAGGGAGATGTAAAGAAATCTTCTTACGATTCCAGTGGAGTCAATATTCGCCGAATCGAAGTGCAAACAACTAAGACCGTTGAAGAATATGATTACAATACCGGGGAAATAATGGAGGTCGAACAAGCTCAGGATTTGACGGTTGAATACGGATTTATCGAAGACGAATCCATCCTCGTGATCTATATGATGGATGCTATTGCTGATGAAAAAGCTTTGGCGCCTGCTTTGGCCAGCATCGTGTCAGACGAAGCTCCGCATCTGAGTGATCACCCCAACTTCAAAAAATTAAAATCAATGTATCAGTCCGAAGGTGACCTTACGGTTTTTGTCA
>CAYNUX010000748.1:0-1664 GCA_964400115.1 uncultured Cytophagia bacterium | reverse complement strand
CAAAACTCGTGAAATAGAATCAATATTTTCTATATGCTTCTTGCCGATGGTTTCAATCAATGGTCCTATGTATTGTTCATACCGTTTCCAACGACCCGCTGACCGTTTGTATATGGGTTCCCTGACTTGCTGAAAACTTGAGGTCACTACCGAACGGTCACTTTCGAAAAAGCGCAAACAAGAATCATTCCATTCCAGCCCTACAAACTCTACCAATCTTCGGCTGATCTCTTCTGGATGTTGAACTAGCTCTTCATACCGAACATCCAAAGTCGGAATTTCTAAAACCGCTTTCCAAAAATGGATAATCCTTCGATACTGCCGATAGAAAAGCCCGATGTTTCGTAGGTCGAATGCATAGCCGAGTCCATCCGCAAAATTTTGGAAATAGATCGACAGACCCGTGTCTCGAGGATCTCGAATACAATGAATAATGCGAGCACCAGGCAACATTCGGTGGATCAGTCCCAGATGAAGGAAATTCTGGGGCATTTTATCTGTAATGCGGTTTGCATCCTCTGAAAAGCTACGTAGCCGCGTCAGATATTTGGTGGCTAATCGATTGATATTATCCTGGCTCAATCGCTCAAGACAATCTGGGTAGGCAACATTTGTTTTGATAATAGCAGGCATTTCCTGGAGCATCAGTCCTATATCTTGAAGCTCTCCAGCTCCAAACACTTGAGGATGAGCCGAAAGGATCTGCTCCACCAGCGTTGTCCCGGAACGGGGCATTCCAACAATAAAAACCGGCAGCTCGGATTGAATGGTCGAAGTAGGTAAACGCTTTTTAGTCCAAACGTCTCGATAGACGACCATCAGTCGGTCGATATGGTTTTTGAACGCCTTGGGATTAAATGCCTGTTTCACAACATTATTGCCCTGACGGTAGTAATCAAAAGCCGTATCGGGATTACCCATTTCATCGTTTAACCGACCTAAAAGAAAAAGGACTTGTCTTTTCTGATAGGTATCCGTAATCCCATTTGATAAAACCGTTTCCAACAGCTTAACGGCCTCTTCGCGGTAATCGAATCGACCCGCCATTTGGGCATAAGCTGTTAAGCTTTCGGGATCATTGACTCCATTTTCAATGAGTGGCCGAATAATTTGATAGGCGCTTTCAAATTGCCCTTTCCGCATCAGAACATCGGCCTGAGCGGAAATGGCACGGGTGTATCCTGGTCTTTCCCGAAGTACTTCAATGAAACATCGTTGTGCGGCGTCCAATCGCCCCAGAGTTTTCCAGGTAATCCCAAGATTATATCGCGCTTCCTGATGGCGTGGATTGATCTCAAGCGCCTTCTGATAGCATCGGGCAGCTTCCTTCAGCCTGCTAAAATCTTTCAAAAGATTCCCAAGGTTGTAATAAGCATCCGTATAGTCGGGCTTGATCTCAATAGCTTTCCGGAAACATGCCATTGCCTCCTTTGATCTCCGCTGACTCAAAAAGGATACCCCTAAATTCAGGTGAGCATCCGGAAAATTGGGTTGAATTGCCAATGCCCGTCGGTAAGCCTCCTCAGCTTCTTCACTCTTCCCAATCCCATCGAGTACAACCCCTAAATTGCTATGGTACATGGCGTTTTCAGGGTCAAGCCTCACTGCTCGCCCGATGAGCTCCACGGCCTGCTTTCCCTCACCCCCCTCATGTTTGAGGACCC
>CAYNUX010000747.1:0-1667 GCA_964400115.1 uncultured Cytophagia bacterium | reverse complement strand
TTACTGATGTTACGCACAAGCCAGTTGGGCTTTGAGTGCAAGAAGTTCTTTGAAAGCTGCTTTACTAGCAGCAAGGTAAATTTTAGATTTCATGGCAAAGTGGTTCATTTGGCTGGAGAACTTTAGTTTTTCCAGTTTGACATAGGCCATAATTGAAGCGAAAATATGGTTGCTTTGGGTCCTTACTGTCCGGGTTGGGGACTTGGCAATCGATGCATTCTGCTTTAAGCTTTTGTGGTATTCCTCAACACTCCATCGTTTTTTATAGAGTGTTGTGAAGCCTTCATCAGACAAGCTAAAATCATTGGAAACCAGAAAGCGTACACCTGTTGATTGGTCCTTGTTTTTAAAAACCTGTTTGGTCAAAAGCAATGGAAACTCCAGGTCTTTCAGCCAAACTTTGACAGGGGTATTATCAGGTAGGTCTATTTCATTGATTCTTGTCCAACGGCCCTTGTTTCGATTCTTTTCGCTTGATGCCGCCATGCGATTGGTCTTCATATCGAAAATGAAAAACTTCTTTTTCTTCTGAATGAACCGCATGTTGGCAGCCGAACCAAACCAACTATCGGCCAGGACGTACTGGAACTTCAGCTGGTTGTGGATGGCCTGGGCAATCATTTGCTGCATCATTTCATTCTTGGTCACCGGGCATTTGCGTTTTTCCTTACGGGTTTTGATATCGCAGAACCGGATGGTCTTGTGCACCAGTTTAAAACCTACCGGTACCTGTAATGGCTCGACATCTCCCGGGCTCTGGGCATGGTATAATGCGTTGAGCATATTGGCCCCTTTCACCGCCCTCTGCTTAGCATGGTCCCAGTGCCAGGTAATCAGTTCGTTCTCGTCGGTATGGGGTTTTTCGATGATAACATCATCAAAAATCAAGCAGCCATCCGGCGACTCATGTTCCCTGACCAACGGCTTTACTTTCTGCCAAAGCGTCTTGGAACTGAATTCACTGCCAGACAGCAAACGGGTCAAACTATCGTGGGAAATCGCTCCATCTACCAGCCGGGACAGCCCCGTGGCTGACGTCTGGCCAAAACTCGACAGTAGGTAATCTGTGTATAAATCTAATTTCTCTTGCATGCTATAAAGTTAGACTTTTCACTGTAATCTTGCCAAAATGCGTAACATCAGTAAGTAAGTTTTTTAAATACATTCCAATATTTATCTTGCTTTTAATACCTATGAAAAAATACACCTACCTAATTGTAGCGACGCTTTTGTGGCTTCCGATTAGCCTAAGCGCGCAGACCGACACAGGCAGCATTTTAATAAAAGGCGGAACGGTGATTACTGTAGCCAACGGCACTTTAGAAAACACCGACATCCTCATTGAGGATGGCATCATTACCCAAATAGGTGAAGGAATTTCTGCCCCCGGAGGAGTAGAGGTAGTCGATGCAGCAGACAAATTTGTGATGCCCGGCATTATCGATGCTCACTCGCACATAGCCTTAGATGCCATTAACGAGGCCACCAGCCCGGTGACCGCAGAAGTGTTCACCGGCGATGCCCTCGATCCTTTCGATGTATCTATCTACAGGGCACTGGCCGGAGGGGTTACCATCTCTCATGCCATGCACGGTTCGGCCAATGCCATAGGCGGCGAGTGCGAAACCATTAAGCACCGCTATGGCGTTACCAATCCTAACCGCCTT
>CAYNUX010000746.1:0-1672 GCA_964400115.1 uncultured Cytophagia bacterium | reverse complement strand
GCGACAATCCGGTGACTTTTAAAAGAACATCCCGATATTCAGGGAAACGGCGGCAAGAAGGTTGTATCTGATGATCGGGGTATCGTAGTTGCGGGGCAATGACTCCGATTTGAGGATTCTTTTTCAAGACCGCCAGTAAAACGCTCAAAGTCTCTGGCTGGACAAACACATCGGGATTCAACATCAGCACATGGTCTGCGCTATGCATTTTTAAGCCTTGATTCACGGCATAGGTAAATCCCAAATTCGAGGAATTAAAAATAATGTCCAGGCGATGAAAAGTTACAGAGAGTCTATCGCGGTGTTTTCTCAACCAGGATCGGGTTTGATCAGTGCTGGCATTGTCAACAATAATCAATTGTTGTCTGGCACTCGTTAGAGTCTTTTCCAGGTGAGTGATACAGTCAGAAATCACATCGCCACTGTTATAGGTAACCAAAACAGTGGCGAGATCATAGCATTCATTTTTAATAGAGTTCATGGTGCAAAAAAGCCAAGGGGATGCGAAAAGGCCTACTCTTTATTGCGTTCTTCTTGTAGTTTTTTATTGAGGTATTCAAGTTTCGTCTGATACCATTCATTATCAGGATGCTTTTGGGCCAACATTTCGAATACATCGATAGCCTTTTCATATTGACCTTGTGCAGCATATATTTCGCCGAGTGTAGGCGTCACAAACTTTTCTTTGGTAGACTGGCTGCCTTTATCTTCTTCAGATTGTGGAGAATGTGACCTGGGGGCAACATGTTGTTCCTGATCAGCAGAAATTTGATCTTTCTGTTCTTCGAGATCGGGTTCCACATCAAAATCGATATCCTGCTCTTCATCATCTTCCAAAGAAGCTAAAAAAGAGGACAATTCCTTCTCGTCCTGTTCGAAAGAGTCTTCTATAGCTTCAGCTTTGGGCGATGTTTTGTCAGATTCGTTATCGATATCATCGATACTATTATCAAACTCTTGCAAGGGCTCATTATCGAGTTCAAAAGATTCTCTGGGCTCGGTTTTTTGGGCGGGTTTTTCTTCCGGAACCTCTTTTTTCTGTGGTTCTTGTTCGGGTTCCAGTGACTCTAGCACCTGCCGCTGGTTTCGCTCTTCTTCATCCATCTCTGGCCGAAAGATATCATCCAGCAACTCACTAAACCGGGCTTCTTCGTTATCCAGTTCATCGCCCTGATAATCGACATCCTGTTGTTCCTCGAGCTCGGAAATCAAATCAGACTCGTCCGCGTGGTTCTGTTTGGGCTCATCAGCGATTTCTTTAGGGACATCCGGAGGAGTCGGTTCGATTTCTTCTTCTTTGGTCTCCCATTCAGGAGGCGTTTCCAGCTCTTGACCGGCAGGTTCAAGATCCAGATCAAAGTCCACATCCTGGGATTTTATCTCTTCTGTTTCGGGTTCAACAGGAGGTTCTGGTTCTGTTCCTATTCCGGCGCCGGAGGGTTCTGTTGATGACTCTATATTTTCTAATTCGAGTTCTTGTTCGAATTCCTGATCTTCAAAATCTTCAAATCCTGTGGATATTTCCAATTCATCTTCTAGTTCTCGAGTTTCCAGCTCTTTGCCAGCCACAATTTCATCAAAAAACGAATCGGAATGCGAATTTTGCTCAGACACGAAAAAGGGATCGATCTCTTTGATTTTACGATAAGCGGCTTCGCTGGATTTAGACCAC
>CAYNUX010000745.1:0-1676 GCA_964400115.1 uncultured Cytophagia bacterium | reverse complement strand
TTATCCCATGCGGCCTCAGGATCAGGGATTCCAGGAAACCCTGGTGCACAGAGGGGGCGGAATTACGCAAACGCCTGATATCCCGAACAGTTATTTTGACCCCTTGCTGTGGAAAAATGGGAAGGAATATCACGGCAAAGGCTATTGCACCGATATCTTTTTCGATGCGGCCATAGAATTTATCAAAGCAGATTCAGCCAGTCCCTTTTTAATCTATCTTTCCACCAATACACCTCATACCCCCCTGCAGGTCAGCGACGATTATACAAAACCCTATATCGAGCAGGGATTCGATGAACCGACTGCCCGGGTTTATGGCATGGTCAAGAACATCGATGATAATCTGTCAAGACTCTTGAATTTTCTCAAAGCATCTGACCTGGACAACGATACCTTGATTATCTTTATCTCGGATAATGGGCCGAATACAAACCGTTACAATGCCGGACTGCGCCAGCGCAAATCCAGTAACTATGAAGGCGGCATCCGGGCTATCTCATTTTGGCGTTATAAACAATGGCAAAAGGGCCGCAAGATCGACCGCATCGCCGCCCATGTCGATGTTATGCCTACACTTTTGGATCTGTGTAATGTAAAAAAACCTTATGATCTTTATCTGGATGGCAAGAGCCTTTTGCCGTTGCTGAACCAGGAGATATCCGAGGATTCGTGGCCAGATCGTACCCTGTTTCTGCAATGTCATCGGGGACTGAGGCCTAGACGATATCAGAATTGCGCGGCAGTGTCGCAGCGTTACAAGATGGTCGGTTACCCGGGCACTTTTAACGATGAGAACCTGGAACCTTCGTTAACCGATCCTGAACTCGAATTATATGATCTGCAATCGGATCCTGGCGAAGAGCATGACTTGTCCGCTGAAAAACCTTCAATTCTCGCCCGTTTACGACAGGAATACGGTACCTGGTTTGACAGTGTGGAACAGAGTCGTCAATTTACACCCGGAGTCATTCATCTGGGAAATCCTGCTGAAAATCCGGCAACCTTGTGCCGATATCAGGATTCCCATTATATTCATGGCATTCCGCATGGCTGGGAGGTGGACATTGAAAAGACCGGTCGCTATCAGCTCACCATCGATCGTGCCGATCTCACCGGACCCGGTCAGCTTGTTGCCAGATGGAAAGATCGGGAGCAACACATCCCCCTCAAAGCAGGCGAAAACAGAGGCACAGTCGAATTGTCCTCCGGCAAAGGCAGACTGGAAATCTGGTTCGAGCTCGACGGATTGGGTCGCATGACGTTCTCCGATAATGGCACTGTGGGAGACGTAGAGATCTTGCTGCTCTGATGCAAATTATAATTCCCACTGCAGAATCTAAAAAGGGCTGTCATTTTTGACAGCCCTTTTTTTTTATGTGACAAAAAGTTCCGGATGGCAGATCAGCCGGAATCGTCCAGGTGAATTCATAGTATATTTTGACACCTTGTGTCAGGGCTTTTTTTACAACTGTCAAGCTTTTGGATCACGGTTGTAATTCTCTCTTGATTTTTAGCAAAATTTTTTGTAAGATTGCCCGTAATATTTATAAATTTTCATTCAGAACAGGGTGTGACGTTTATGCCAAAGCTACTCTTGCTCGGTCTGTGGACCAATCTGCTTTTAGCCCAACCCCAGATTACCGGATTGATTATTGATGCCAAAACCGGGTTACCTC
>CAYNUX010000744.1:0-1677 GCA_964400115.1 uncultured Cytophagia bacterium | reverse complement strand
AAGAAACGTAATCAAAAATTCATAATTTAAGCATTCTTGCGTCTTTGTGGTTCATGAATTATCCGGTTTAGAAAAAATTTGCGAGATTTAGAAAAAGAGTGTAAATTAGAAAAAATATCATAATCCACTTCCACCAAAAAAGTGAGGGAGAGAAATGAGAAAAATAGAAGACTTGATCACAAAAGGCGTTCCCAACGAGATTATCGAAGTTTGGCAAAAAGCGGGATATTCAAAGATTTTGCCAGTGCAGAGAGAAGCCATCGAAAAGGGAATCTTGGAAGGTGAATCTTTTTTGATCGTTGCGCCCACCTCTTCGGGCAAGACCTTTGTGGGCGAGATGACAGCGGTCAATTATGCGCTGCGAGGCAGGAAGACCCTATATTTAGTGCCCTTCAAGGCTCTGGCAGAGGAAAAATATCTGGACTTTTCGGAAAAATTTGGAGTAGAGGGAATCGGGTTCAGCGTGGGGATCTCCGACCGAGACCATCGCTACGACGATAGAGATATCGCCATCGGAAATTACGACATCGCAATATTGACCTATGAAAAACTTTCCTCTTTGCTTGTCCTCAATTCAGGAATATTGGACAGTTGCGACTGCATCGTCATTGACGAGATCCAGATGCTAATGGACGAGGAGCGAGGAGCCAACCTGGAACTGCTATTAACCAAATTGAAATATGTGCCCAATCTACAGATCATCGGGCTTAGTGCAGTGTTGGAAAATCTGAACGGCTTTGATGATTGGCTGAATTTAGATTTGATCCATCGGAGGGATAGACCGATTGAACTGCGGCAAGGCGTGGTCTTGCCAGACGGCACTTTTAGCTATATCGAATGGAATACCGGAAATTTGGGGGAAGAAAAGTTTTCTGATGGTAGTTTTGATGGGCTTTTGGAAGATTTATTGGAAAAGGACGAGCAGGTCATTATAATCCGAAATTCTGTTCGAGAAGTTCACAACACGGCAATGTATTTGGAGAGACGATTTGTGGATCTACCCGCTGCTTCTCGAACGATGAAGGATTTGAATTTAGAACCCGAAAGCCAGACCCGAAGCGACCTCCTGGTAACACTTCGCCATTCCATTGCCTTTCATCATGCAGATTGCGAAATGCCCGAAAGGCGAATTATCGAAGAGGGATTTCGGCGGGGCGAGATTCAGTTGCTGGTTGCCACCACCACTCTCTCGATGGGCGTGAATTTACCCTGCAAAACCGTGATTTTGGCGGATAATTTTAAGTGGGATTATCTGCGTGGCGGAATTCAACAGGTAAAGTGGCTTGTGGGAGAAGTGCAAAATATTTTCGGTCGTGCCGGGCGGTTGGGCAAAAGCCAGGATTTTGGACGCGGGATTCTCCTGGCAAATAATCAGGTAGAGATGATGAAGTTGAAGCGCGCTTATTTGGAAGCTCCGCTGGAAACGTTACGTTCTGCCATTGACCTCAGTATCATCGAAAATTGGGTTCTGGACGTGGTGGCGACTCGCTTTTCCCAGAATCCCGAAGAGGTCAAGGATTTTGTCTTTAACGCTTTTGGGGCGCAAAATTGGACTTCCGAAGCTGCGATCGCAAAGGTTAATTCTCTTATAGAAAAGGAAATTAAGGATAATTTGGGGAATGGACTTTTTGAGAAAACTACGGGAAGTGGGATCAAGATCACCAAATTATCCTTAAT
>CAYNUX010000743.1:0-1687 GCA_964400115.1 uncultured Cytophagia bacterium | reverse complement strand
GTGGCCCCTACCTTGAAATAGAGCATCACGCGACCCTCTGCAGCTTTGAACAAAACAGGATTCCAATGTGCCTGATCCATCACCTTGGCCAAAAGACTGGGGGGTGACCAGATGCCCTGATATCGTTCCGCAAGCCAGATTCCGGTATCAGGATGGCCTTCTCCCGTACCGGCAAACCATGCGACGAGAAACCGGTTGTTTTGCAGTTGTACGATCGTCGAGGCGTGACATTGCTCGAAAGGCTGGGGCGTTTCAAATACATCCTCATGAAAGAACAGCATTTCACGCAAATACTCGCCGTAAAACGAAAGATCCAGTGACTGTCCTCCCTGCTCAACATCTTTTTTTAACTTGGGCAAATCGATTTCATCGATCGTGACACCTCGTTCTATGCACTGTTTCGCAGATTTACCCGCAGCGAATCCCATCTGAGCCACAGTAGCCATCACCCTGAATGAGCTCAGGGCCATCTGCTCGGCGGAAATACCCCGGCCCGAGACCAGCAAATTTTTCGCACCTTTGGGGATAAAACTGCGCAAGGGAATCTGATAGGGTTCCAGCATCTCGATAATGCCGGTGCCGGCACGCTGCATCTTGTCTGGCCAGTGAAAATCCGTATGATAGGTGCCCACAGCCACTCCATCCTCGAATACACATCCTCGTTTGACCTCATCGTAGGTCAGGACATACTCACCCACGAGCCTCTTTTGTTCACGTACGCCGATGGCCCTCGAGACCGAAGCCAGGGTATGGGTATCCAGGACGTTTCCTTTGTACCCCTGTGTTTGCAGGAAATAGATCAACCCTATCATTTGACGGCGGGCAAAGAGTTCGGCTTGTGAAAGACTATATCCATCTGCCGCATCGAATCCCACAACTTTCATTTTTACTTCTACCTTTCCGGAAGGGAAATAGTGCAATGAAGTCATGGGGATATCTTCTTCACCAGACCACTGCGGACACCCCGGAGGCAAAAACGGTTTGATTTTTTTTCCGGTATCCCACAGGGTAAAATAGAGACTCATGGGCAGCTGTTTATTCGCTCCTTCGTTGACCAGAGGAAACCCGGCACGCGAACAAACGATATTGATTCCGGTCGCATCGATGACAAATTTGGGTTGGCAACTCAATTCTTCTCCAGCCGTGGTAATACGCACGCTGTTGACCCGGCCATCAGACACTGTTGCATCGGTCACCCGGGAATGCAACAAAACATCTATGTCACGATCCAGCACCATTTCCTGCAGAAAAAAAGCACACCACTCGAGATCATACTCACGCCGATCTGCATTGGGGCTATATTCGGCGATAAACTGATACCTGGAAAGTTTGTCGACAAGTTCATGGAAAAACTCGTTGACTTTTTTGGTATCCCCACAGAATCCGGCTACTCCACCGGTGGTTCCCTGTCCGCCCAGCACATTGCTGGCTTCGACAATGAGAACGCGATTATGTTCATCCTTGGCGGCCATGGCGGCCATCAAACCGGCCATACCTCCGCCGACAACAAGGATATCTGTTTCTTGTAGCGAATTAACCGACCTGTTTTGCATATAGATCCTCTTGATGATCAAAATCATCTTTTATTCAAAACCATTGCTGTCCAAAATAATAAAGAACTGATAAATGTATACATTAAACAATTTTTTAATCATCATAAAAACTATTCTTTGCGACTTTGCGTGAG
>CAYNUX010000742.1:0-1694 GCA_964400115.1 uncultured Cytophagia bacterium | reverse complement strand
GTGCGAAAGGTAAAGCGTTCTACAAGCGGCTTGATCACAAATCCAATTACCTTGACGCCCGATCGCCCGATTGGCGAAGCTGCCAGGTTGATGCAGGAAAATAATATTTCGGGAATTCCTATAGTCAATCAGGAAGGGAAATTGGTAGGGATTTTGACGAAGCGCGACCTTTTTGCTGAGCCAAATCTCGATGTAAAAATTGAAAATGTGATGACAAAAGAGCGATTGGTCACGGTGGAAGAGGGGACAACTCTGGAAAAGGCGGAAAAAATTCTCCATAAAAATCGCATAGAAAAATTGCCGATCGTGGATGAAGATGGCTATTTGAAGGGACTTTTTACGATCAAAGATATTATGAAGAAAAAGCGGTTTCCCTATTCTTGTAAAGACGAGAAGGGTCGTTTGCGAGTTGGCGCAGCAGTTGGCATTTCCTCGAACACGCGGGAGCGGGTGGAAGAGCTGATTAGAGCGGAAGTAGATGTTTTGGTGGTTGACACGGCACATGGGCATTCACGGAATGTTTTGCAGACCATAAAAGAGATCAAAGATAAATATCCAGAAGTGGAGATGATCGGCGGCAACATTGCAACGGCAGAAGCTACGAAAGCCCTGATAAAAGCTGGGGTGGACGCAGTAAAAGTTGGAGTAGGACCCGGTTCAATTTGCACGACCCGAGTTGTCGCTGGAGTTGGTGTGCCGCAAATTACAGCGATTTATGAGTGCGCAAAGGAAGCCAGGTCTGCTGGAATTTCTGTGATCGCTGATGGTGGAATTCGCTATTCTGGGGATATTGTTAAGGCAATCGCTGCAGGTGCTCATTCTGTAATGATTGGCAGCATCTTCGCAGGAACTGAGGAAAGTCCTGGCGAGACTGTATTAATGGAGGGAAGACGATTTAAGGTATATCGAGGAATGGGTTCTCTTGGAGCAATGAAAGAGGGAAGCAGCGACCGCTATTTCCAGGAGATTGATTCTAACAAATTAGTTCCTGAGGGCATCGAAGGCATAATTCCTTATAAAGGTCCTCTTTCCGATGTAGTTTTTCAATTAGTTGGTGGTTTACGGGCTGGCATGGGATATTGCGGTGCAGCCACGATTGAAGATTTGATGAAAGCTCAGTTTATCCGTTTGACCAGTGCGGGCTTGAAGGAAAGTCATCCCCACGATATTTTTATTACAAAAGAAGCTCCCAATTATGAATCCAGAAGGATATAGGTTTGAATTTTGATATATTATTAATTGTAGGTCCAACGGCAACTGGCAAGACGGCTCTTGGGATAGAGTTGGCAAAAATTTTGGATGGAGAGATCATCTCGGCGGATTCCAGGCAAATCTATCGTCATTTGGATATTGGTACGGCAAAACCAACGGCAGTAGAATTGGCGCAAGCAAAGCACTATTTGATAGATTTTGTGGAGCCAGATGAAGATTTTGACGCCGCAACTTTTGAAGAGATGGGAGACGAAATTGTAGATAAAATTTGGTCTAAAGGGAAATTGCCAATTGTTGTGGGTGGATCTGGTTTTTATGTAAAGGCTTTGATCGACGGACTTTTTGATGCGCCTCCTGTGGATGAGGAATTGCGCCAGAAGTTAGAGCGATTGCCAAAGGAAGATTTGTATGAGCGATTGAAGTGCGTTGATCCCGTTTCTGCAAAAAAGTTGCACATAAACGATAAAAAGCGAGTTGTCCGT
>CAYNUX010000741.1:0-1694 GCA_964400115.1 uncultured Cytophagia bacterium | reverse complement strand
AACCTTGCAGGATGATATCTCCTTGATTCAATATAACTAAATGATCGGTTTCGATTGTCTCTTCCGGGAATTGGGTGATAAAAATCGTTGACATCGGGCGTCCATCTACTTTTTCCAAAGGCAAGGACTTGAGAATTGTGAGAATTTCACGTCTGCTTGCCGGATCGAGCAAAGAGGTCGGTTCATCCAGGACAAGATAATGAGGACGCATGGCCAAGACTGTGGCCAGGGCAAGGCGTTGTTTTTCACCACCGGAGAGATAATGCGGTGACTGGAACCTATAGGGGGATAACCGAAACCGGTTCAGCATTTCATCTACTTTTGTGTGCATCACCTTTTGATCAATCCCCAGATTTTCCATTCCAAAAGCGATCTCGCGCTCAACAGTAGCTGACACAATTTGATTGTCCGGATTTTGAAAAACCATCCCCACGCTTTTGCGAATATCGATGAGCTTTTCACTTTCAGCGGTAGATATTCCATCAACAATCACTCTACCCTCACTGGGAAGCAAAAGGCCGTTTAACAAACGTGTCAGTGTGGTCTTGCCTGAACCATTGGGCCCCATAATGGCATAAGATTTACCGGGGTATATCTCAAGAGATAATGATTCCAGAATCCACGGATCGTCTTTTTTATAGCGGAAAGAAACATTTTCCAGCTTTATCATTTCTCAGATACCCGTGAATTGAATGACGATATTTCGATTTCGGGCTCTGTTGTCCATGTCGATCAGAATAATTTGTTGCCATGTACCTAGCAAAAACCGGCCGTTTGAAAACGGAACGGTTAGGGACGGTCCCAAAAATGACGCGCGTATATGAGAATGGCCATTTCCATCGCCCCACGTAGCGTTATGGTCGTAATCAATGGATTCCGGAGCAAGACGTTCAAGAGCTGCTGCAATGTCTTTGATCAATCCGGGTTCAAATTCTATCGTGGTCAGAACAGCTGTCGATCCTGAGACAAAAAGCAGAACATGCCCTTCAGATAACCCGCTTGCCTCCAAAGCCAGAGTGGCTTCTCCTGTGAGGTCCAATACATGACCATTACCCCTGGTAGATAAAGTAATAGAGTCTGTTTTGATCTGCATGCAGATCCTTTGATTTTAAAGGTTCACATTTGTCATTTGAACAATTGCCTTGGCACGTATTTCGACATCATTATTTTTCAACGATTTTAATCGATCCATACTAAACGCTTCTACACAAAAAGAGGCCATGGCACTGGCATATACAACTGCGCGTCGAAGATTGGCATCACTGATTTCGTCAAACATAGCCAAATACCCCATAAACCCTCCGGCAAAAGTATCGCCTGCACCTGTAGGATCATAGAGATTCTCAACCGGAAAAGCAGGACAAAAGAAATATGATTTATTATGAATCATGAGCGCGCCATGCTCACCTTTTTTAATGATCAATGTCTTGGGCCCCATGGCCTGAATTTTTCGGGCTCCGATAAATAGATTATGTTCACCAGACAAATCTCTTACTTCAGAATCATTTATCATCAGGGCATCGACAACAGACAATGTGCGTTTCAACTGTTCAGGCGTACCCGAGATCCAGAAATTCATGGTATCCATAGCCACAAATTTAGGCTTGCGCGTTTGCTGTACGACATGATACTGAAGATCAGGATTGATATTCGCCAAAAATACATATTTACTGTCTTTAAAAGATTCAGGCAAG
>CAYNUX010000740.1:0-1694 GCA_964400115.1 uncultured Cytophagia bacterium | reverse complement strand
TCAGCAAGATTTGTCCAGCTTGTGGTTAGTGGATCCCCATCAGTACCAAAATTTAGGAATACGTTTACACTCACCTCATTTCCCGTTACCACGACAGATGAAGATGTATAATTTCCCGAATTATAGTTTAACATAGTTCCACTGGAAAATGTCATAGCCGCAGAATTGAATGTGAAATAAAAGTTACTGCTACCAAGATCAAAAGAAGAGCCAACAGCTTGTGCCTGCACAGTCACGGTAAATTGACCACCAGCGACTGTTGGATTGGAAAATCTGAGATTGTAAGACTGTGAATATCCCAAAGATAACAGAAACATGATAGAGATAGAAATTATATGTAGCAATTTGGTTTTCATCGAGGAAACCTCCTAAAATAATATGCTTTGATTAGGGAATGGTACTGCTTTTTCCATTATTCGGAATCCAATAAATATATGCATCAGTTGCATTAACATATCTATCCAGATTAAAATCAGAGTTTTTATAACCTGAGGTTCCATTATCCGGGATCCAATGCACATATGCATCTGTTGCATTGACATATCCATCCGCGTTTGCATCCCCTGAATACAATCCATATACACCAGTCTCCAATTCCTTTGCACCGTTGGAATAATTTTGACCCAATCCACTTGAAAAATCATACTGAGACGAGGATGTCGAATTTAACGAATGGATTGCTGAACTCATAACCCCGAGATGATTTCGATGCTCAAGCACTATGTAATAGTCGCCTGATCCTTCCGGAGATGGCATTGTAAATTCAGGAGTCGTTCCATCGTCCGCAACGATATTTCCGGATTTGTCAAGAAAAGCACTCGTAAAATTGACTGATGCGCCCGTCTCTGTGCTTCGCAATCCAATTTTAACCCAATCCACAACTTGTTCTGGAATATCAGCAGGGTCAGTCCCCACACTTTTGTTATCGTAAGGAGCAGCGTTGGGGATAGCATCAGCAGAATTCAATGCAGTACTCATCTCATTTGTGGAGGTATTGTAAGGACCCTCTAAAAAGGCTTTGACAGCAATTTTCAACTCTTCACCCTCTTTGGGCGTGGTGGCCCAGTCCATGGCATCGCTGTCGCCGGTGGTGCCGGTATAATAGGCGGCGGCATCGGTGGTGTTGGTGAGCGTGGCATCATGCGGCAGCACGCTGCCGATGGTCCAGCGCAGGGTGACGATATCGCTCCAGGCGCTGTTGGTGATCTGCCAGCCCGTGCCATCGCTGACGCCATTGCTGGTGACGAGAATGCGATAATATCCGTCGAGCTTGCTCAGCGAGCATTCATACCCCGAAACAGCCGCATCGTCAGTAAACCAGTTCAAATCCGCTGCATCTGCAGGAGCCGCGAGTGTGGCGCCATACGGTACATCGAGCGTCAAAGAATTGACCACCTTTGGCGATGGTTGGCCATCCGTGATTTTGATTTGTGCCGTGACCTGATACTCTCCGCCTGTTGTACCGTCATTTTGGGCAACAAGAAGTCTGAATTCACTATCATCTGCCAGTGCAATGCCCATCGATAGCAGGAGAGACAGAATCAATGGAAGGAAATTTTTCATGTTTGATACCCCATAATAAGAAAAGTAACCATGTTATACAAGTTAATGATTTTTTTAAAAAAGTCAATTTGAAAATGAATATAGAGTGTTTTTCATCACATTTTTAATTCATGGTAAAGCCTCTGAATACC
>CAYNUX010000739.1:0-1694 GCA_964400115.1 uncultured Cytophagia bacterium | reverse complement strand
GCAGCCTTGATCAAGCTCAAACAAATCTGTAACCATCCGGCCCAGTTTGCCGGCGACAACTCGTCGCTTCCCGCTCGTTCCGGCAAGCTCGAACGGCTGCAGGAAATGCTGCTCGAGATTCGCGAACAGGGCGAACGGGCGTTGCTTTTCAGCCAATTTGCCGAAATGGGGGCACTCTTGCAAAGCCATCTGCAAGAATACTTTGGCGAACCAATCTATTTTCTGCACGGTGGAACCAGCAAAAAAAGACGCGACGAGATGGTCGACCGATTTCAGAGCGATGACAAAGCTCCCCGTTTGTTTATCCTGTCGCTCAAAGCCGGAGGCACCGGATTGACGTTGACGCGCGCCAACCATGTTTTTCACTATGATCGATGGTGGAATCCCAGCGTCGAGAACCAGGCCACGGACCGGGCCTTCCGAATCGGCCAGACCCGCAATGTTCAGGTTCACAAGTTTATCGTGGCCGGCACTCTGGAGGAGCGAATCGATGAACTGATCGAGCACAAGGCCGGCATTGCCGAACAGATCGTGGGAACAGGTGAAAAATGGCTGAGCGAACTATCCAATACTGAACTCTACCAATTGATCAAACTGGATCAACAAGCAATCAGGGAATAATATGTCCAGACGCTATGGATTTTACGACTGGTACACCGCAGAACCCCCCAAACGCGTCGAGGGAGGCATCAAAACCTCGAGCAAAAAAGGTCCGCTGGTAAAAAAGTGGTGGGGCAAACGATGGATTGAAACTCTGGAAAGGTTCAATATCGGCGCCCGCCTCTCCAGGGGTCGCGCTTATGCCCGAAAAGGTCAGGTCACGGAACTCGAGATCACCCCGGGCCGGGTGCGCGCCAAAGTTCAGGGAACACAGGCGCGTCCCTATCGTATCACCCTGAAAATGCAGCCGTTTTCCCCCGAGCAGTGGCGCACGATTATCGAGCAGCTGGTTCAGCAACCGATTTATGCGGCACAATTGCTCGGCAACGAGATGCCACAGGACATCGAAAAGGTATTTGCAAAGACGGGATTACCCCTGTTTCCTCGCCATCGGCATGATCTGGAAACCGAATGCAGTTGTCCGGACTGGTCGAATCCGTGCAAACATATCGCCGCTGTTTACTATCTCATGGCCGAGGCATTTGACCGGGATCCTTTTGTGCTTTTTGCCTTGCGAGGCATGGAACGCGATGCTTTTTTGCAAGAGCTGCGCCAGAGCGCTGGAGAAACCGACCTGACCGAGGATGAGCAGCCGGAAGATGAATCCGAACCTTTACCGATTGAGGCGGATCCCTTCTGGAACCCTAATTCGTCTGAATCCATCGAGTTTCCTGCACCGACGAGCACCACCCTTCATGCCATTTTGCCCAAACGGCTGGGACCCCTCTCGTTTTGGCGATCGGATCGAGATTTTATCGCCGAGATGGAGATCGCCTATCAACAGGTCCAGGAAAAAGCCCGGATGGTTCTGGAAAAATTGAATGATGGGCTCGGGGAGCAGGAAAAGATGTGAGATTGCCGGGTTCCCCCGCACCAATCTCAACCGCAATGGCTATTAAAAAAGAGTCGCGCAGAACAGACCGGAGAACAGAATAGGTTGGTTTATGGAAAGAGATTTTTCGAATGGGTTGTCCGGTTCAATACCCGGACACTCTCGTCATCTCGTTTATTGGATTTGTTCCGCAAAAAAGAGT
>CAYNUX010000738.1:0-1697 GCA_964400115.1 uncultured Cytophagia bacterium | reverse complement strand
AGAAAAAACCGGACCAGACACTTGTTTACCAGGCTATGAAAGATGCCAATATGCTCAGCCAGCAGACGGAAACCGTTGTGTACGGAAAAGCGCCGGGTGATGGGAATACCGGGGTTTTATCTGCGGACCTTCGTTCGGCACAGGCGATTACCTATTCTAATGCTCTCGGGTGCTACGGCTGGGCGCCATGGCAAGTTTTTTCGTGGAAAGCGAACTTTCTTCCCAGTGGGTCGCCAGATAAGACATTTGCGCATTTTAGTCATGTGTCAAGTGCGCCAAATTCCCATTGGCAGCTAATGAATGTTACGGAGTTGATGGATCAACAAGGGAATGTCCTTCAATTTTCAAAACCATCGCAAGCTATGGATGTAACAGTTTTTCGCAATGACCATGTGTTGCCCATAGGTAACATCCGGGGCGGGTCTTTTTATGAATGTGGAATTTTTACCGGTGATTATACCGACGGCAAGTCGCCGAATTATTGGGACTACGCTAACGGATGGGAAAAAGGAACGCCTAAAGATCTAAATAATGATGGTGTAAATGATTGTTGGGTCGTTCTCAACGATAATCCTGCACACAACCATTTTGGCCAAAAGACAATACATGTTAAGAGCAATTATGCAGCTGGCCGAAATAACCATATAATCCCCGGCCAGGCATATATAATGACAGCTTGGGTTAAAGTCGTTTCAGGTACAATGCACATGAAAACTGATATAAGGTATGGAGATGAGGTTCCGAAAAATTTTCCGGCGCAGAATCTGACAAAGGTAGATTTAAATATTTTGCCGGAATTCCCATCATGCGGCCCTACTAATGGGAAATGGAAGCTACTGAAAATGGTTATCCCACGCAAGGTAACGGCACAGCTTTGGAGCAATTCAACCCAATCATGGTTTGCTCGCGCATGGGTAGGCACTGATCCGGGGTTACCCTTAGAAGGGTATGTTGATGATATACGTTTTTATCCTGCTGACGCATTTGTAAGCACAACTTTTTACGATGAAAAATGGGCTGAACCGATTTTAACAGTTGACGAAAATGATAATCCAGGAATGAGAGTAGTTTATGATAAGTTCGGGAGGAAGATTGAATGGTATAAAATCGACAAGGAAAATCCTGCAAATAGTATATTGACAACAAAAAAAGAGTATTATTTAATGGGGTGTCAATAGTTTTTGAGTGTATTTTCTGTCCTGCGCAAAAAAGTGTGTCACGAAGACAAAGGAGGTAACTCCCGCGTCATGCTCTACAGGTGATGGAAGTCGGCCCTGGGGCGGAGCATCCCGTAGTAGTGATGAAGGAGCTGTAATGGTTCTGGAGCCAAGGGGATGCCTCATCCAGTCTTGTCCGTGGGTCAACCGGTAACGGGAGGAGCCGATGAGCAAGACACAGTCGAAGCCTTTTGATATTTCCAAGCAGTTGGTGTGGCGAGCCTACGAACTGGTGGAGGCGAACAAGGGTGCTGCCGGAGTTGACGGGCAGTCGCTTGAAGCTTTCGAGAAGAATCTCAAAGGCAACCTTTACAAGATCTGGAATCGCCTGTCTTCTGGGAGCTACATGCCTGTCCTGTGCAAAAACGCATCACGCCCTAAAGAACTCAAAAAACAGTGAGATAAGCCATGGAAATGGCGATAAGTTTTGTCCAAGCTCTTTGAAATCGCCGGAAAAAACAGATTTCGCGGCTCAAACCG
>CAYNUX010000737.1:0-1700 GCA_964400115.1 uncultured Cytophagia bacterium | reverse complement strand
GCAACAGAATCATTGGAGGCATACATCGCATTCGGCGTCACTGAGATCAGCTCGAGCGAGTCAGGCAATAAAAGTGTAACACGGGTATTCTCTGACTCGTGGGAACCGTGGTTTTGCGCAACAAGAGTATAAGAAAACACCTCATCCACGAAGACATATTTCACACTATCCGTTCCATTAAAATGCACAGAGTCTGTATGAGCGATCAGATCGATACTGACGTTGGTCTGGAGTGTTGTTTTTAAAAACCCGTACACGATTTCCGAGTCTCGATTGTTAGCGCCTGTCGTATCTTGATCACAGTCCAGATGGGCAACAGTTTCCAACTCAAATGGCTCAAAAGGCAATTGAAAAGTCAAGGCAGTTTCAAATACAGCGCTCCACATTGAATCTGGCTCAAGGTCGTTAAACGTCCAAAACAGTGTATCGCCTCGTTGCTCTGCGCCGATAAAGTCTGTTGCCAATAAAGAGTCAGGCAAAGCAACCGAAACACGTCCTTGATGAGCCATCACGGGTCCACGATTGGAAACCGAAACCTTAAATCTTGCTGAATCACCAGCAGTCAGGGCCTGGAGTGTATCCCCATCAATGACCCGAGTGGTACCAGAAAGTGCCTTTAATTGTACGGCCAAATCAATGGGCTTAACAGGCTGCTCAAGCAAAAGTTTTACCACACTCGTAGACATATTATTACTGGCATTAGTATCTTGTACAGCCGACAGAACACTCGTACTGAAAAGTTCCCCAGCCGAGGACAGAACAGGTTTTTTGACTCTGACCCGAACATTCCACTTGGAACTTCCTCCGCTGCTCAGAGAACTCATATTCCAGACCAGAGCCTCTTTCGTTTGCCCCGATGGGGCAAAGCTGGCAGATAGAAATTCGACGTCCGGCGAGAGACTTTGTTCTATGCGAATATTTTGGGCGTTTTTCGGCCCCAAATTGCGAATAGTAAGTTTATAGTCAAACATTTCGCCCGGCTCAATGGCCGGATAGGAAACACCGTTTTCTGTTTGGGTAGAATCTGTCAAAGCTTCCAGTACCACAGAAAGATCAGTATGGTAAGCACTGAGAGGCTCCAACACATATAACCGGCTATGTCCGCTGTTATTATCCGGATTAGGGTCATCGATCAATTCCACCCAAGCATACCCATCGATCAAAAAAGGATAATGTGTAAAGGATTGCTCCAGGGTCGCTGTAAAATCCAGCGCCATACTGCCCCCCTGTGACAATTCCGGAATATTCCATATCAGAGTATCCCCTCTGATACTTTGGGGCTCGACATTAAAAGAAAATGATCGAAAATGATCGGGCAATACATGGAATACCTGAATATCAGTTGCGTTTTCTGGGCCTAAATTAACAATACGCAATTGATACATTACGGTTTTTCCTGCCTGACTCGCTTTATAGATGATTCCGTTGATAGTGACCTGACTGTCGGCAGTTACACTATAGGAAAGACCTGCATCTGTAACACTCGTTCCTCCGCCACCAAGGATTTGCAGGGTTTCTTGATCTGCATTATTCTCAGGATTAGAGTCATTGCGCGTGAAAAGGTTAACCTGACTGCTAAATTCTTCCATTGAGACGGGTAACCCTTTTTTCAATCTGACATTTACAAATATTTTTTGACTCGCCCCTCCTGCGAGTGCATGTAAATTCCACGCCAATGTCTGGTCATCTCTCTGAGGAAC
>CAYNUX010000736.1:0-1705 GCA_964400115.1 uncultured Cytophagia bacterium | reverse complement strand
ACGGTTTTCCTCAAAGGAGTTGATATGTATACTCTTTCTGGTTCAGGTTTGAACCGCAGCAAGAATCACTTTTACCAATTTGCATCCAAATCTTTATTTGCTCGCTCTATATTATCTCTGGCACTGGTAATGCTTTTGCATTCTTTATTACTTTCACAACCCTCCCACCCACAATTGAAAAGCACTGCAGATCTGATCAGCGCGAGATTCGATGCCTATGATGTGATTCTCGAACCGGACACGGACGAGCCGGAATGGTGGGCTGGCGCTCCGAGTGTGGTACGCGACTCTGGCGGTACCTTTTATATGGCCTGCCGCATGCGTACTGCCGATGCACCCAGAGGGCTACGAGGCTATGAAATCCGGTTGCTTCAAAGTGAGGATGGCATCCATTTCGAACGCATCGGCGCAATTCCCCGTGAGGCGGTTCCCATACCCGGATTCGAACGACCCGCCTTGCTGATCGATCCTAAAACCAAAAAATTCAAACTCTATGCATGCGGACCCTGGCAAGAAGGACCATTCAGTATCATAAAGTTCGATGATGTGGAGCGGTTGCAGGATATTGATCCCACAAGTGCAAAACCCGTGATCCAGCCCATGCAGCCACTCTATGAAAGAGACATAACTGTCCTTACCTATAAAGATCCGGTTATCATTTATCAGGCCGAAAAAGAGATCTATCACTGTTTCGTGATCGGTTATGTACGACGGAATGAAAAAATTTTTCACTTTACCAGCAAAAACGGTCAAGATTGGAACCCCGTAGGAGATCCCCATGATTCACTCTTGCCGTTGAGTGGCTGGCACGATTTCTTTGTACGTCCCGCCAGCGTGGTTCCCATCGGGATCGGTTATCTCTTTTTCTATGAAGGATCAAGCGCAAAATGGTACGACCCGGTGTACAATGTGGTCACAGGCGTCGGCTTTACATTCGACCTGCACCATATCATCGATCTCACTCCCGATTATCCTCTGGTCAAAAGCAGCACCCCGGGCTATTTTTCCACCTGGCGCTATTCCCACTGGATGTTGGTGGATGATGAACTCTGGGCCTATGCCGAAGTCGCAGATACCAATAACAGCCACGAAATCCGGCTTTTTCGGATAAAACTGCAATGAGACCCATAGAGTGATTCAGATCGCTGTGCAGGCTGAATCACTCGCCCGGCTGTCTGTAAACCGGCATGACCCCATCCTCTTGAATCAACTTGCGAAACTCGTCATATTGATACAACCCGTACATCATACCCGGTTCGAGCAACAAGGCAGCACGCCGGCCGTTCAGGTTTTCAACGAGAATAGAGAGCGATCCTTTTGCAAAAGTGCGTATTTCCTTTTGCAGATATTGGGTGATCTGGCGACCATCATAGCGCTGATACACCGGATCAAATTCTGTTTCTACCCGCAACAGCTGACAGGGTTCCACTTTGACTTTACGGCTCTCTGTTAATCGTTCGAATGTAATGCCATGACGATTTAAAAGACCGGTAAAAGAGGCTGCAAACTGAGCGGGAATATTATAGGCCGCAGGTGTGGGAACACTGTATTTCACCACCAGATCGTGCATGAAATTGGGGGTCATGACGATTTCCGTGTCCTGGGTTTGTAGAGAAATCACCCTGACCGGCGTCAGACAATAGCCATGACTGCCCCAAAAGCAATTGGTGGGAGAAATTCCATGGGAGCAGCGGCACGTGACTCT
>CAYNUX010000735.1:0-1710 GCA_964400115.1 uncultured Cytophagia bacterium | reverse complement strand
ATCCGAAAGACGAGCACTGCTAACAAATCCTTTCTGTTGCGCAAGTTCCCGGGCTCGCTGTTTCCTTGCTTGATATTGTGCAGCCCGTTTTTCGCGCAACAAAGAGAGGGTATTCGGTGGACGCTCGGATGCTCTGGCTAGAATCAAAATACTTGTTACAAAAATGATCAGACAGGTTTGATAGAGTCGCATCATACTCGGTTATATCCCAGATTATCGTTATGTTAAAACAGTTTTGCAAACTCGTGTCAAATAATTAATATCACTCCTTTTTTTTAAATCATCTTGCGACTCTTGTGGACCAATCAATCTTTAATTTTATCCTTTAAAACAAACCACATTGTAAAATACAATACACTATTTTCATGACCCCTTTCCTAATGCACGCACAGCGCCCGTTGCCATAACGTCTGACCACTCGTCAATACCACAGCAAAGAGATATAATCCGCTTGGCAAGGGTCTTCCCTTTTCGTCCACCGCATTCCATACCCATTCGTGTCTACCCGGAGCCTGAACCCCTTTTACGAAGGTCTGGATCATTTGCCCCTTTAGATTGTATACGGTGAGGTAAACCTCAGTATATGCTGTTAGCTGATATGATAGCGTAATTTCATTTTGAAACGGATTCGGATACAATTCCAACTGTGCCATTTTGCTCTCTTTTTGCTCTTTAACCGGCACCGAGGTATAAACACCCGGCGGAGGAGGCGGATTGAACAGCTGTGATGACGGAATATGCATCGAAAGCGTCTGCGGATATGCAGAGCTTAACTCCGGATCCATTAACCACTGGCAATCTTCAAAAGCGAGCACCCAATATCCTGCGTTCTTTATAAACGTTGTATGGGTCTCATAAGTGAGCAGAGCAGGATTCCACCACATGAGGGATTGATAAACCTTTGCAGGTTCAAATATCAGATCGTTGAAATGCAATTCCTCATGATAAACAGAACCCATCATATTCCACCCTTTGTGCAAAATCCCACGGTTTTGAAATACCGGAACACCTTGCAGCTTTGCTGAAAAAGGTCTTTCAACATAGATCCAATAGCCCTGTCCGGTTTTCAGGCTGTCTGTTTCCAGATAAACATTTTTTTGCGGATCCCAGCAATAAAGAGAACCATAGTTTTCTTTGGAAAATAAATCCGGAACATAACAATTGTCGAGCCATATTGGCAGGGAAATCAGGTGCCATCCGGGCTTTTCGAATCTGTATTCGGCTACGGCTCGTGACTTACTGACAATACGCACATTTTGTCCCTTGAAAAATTCGATCTGGCTATTTTTTCTCATATCGGTTGCCAGAGTATCTGCATAGATGAAAAAATCATAGGCGTCAGGCAATGACGTTACATTCCACGAAACTTGCACAGGAGATGGACCCGAGTGTAACACGTGAATTTTCCATTCATGCCTGTCACATGGAAATTCTATGGGCCGTATATCACGGGTCAGATAATATGGAATGTCGCTGATTACAAAAGAGGCATAGGCAGAAAAGCCTGGTGGAGCTGTATGCCGATCGCCTACCAAATCAAACCCCTCCTTAACTCGATTGTCCAGCATAGTACCCAATTCAAGCGGAAATGTCACATCTGCCAGGGTAACATTGATTTTGAATGACCAATAAGGTTTTTCAGATTTGTCCACAGCCTGAAGCCAGCCTGGACAACAAACATGCAAAGTAAATAAAAACAATATTGATTTT
>CAYNUX010000734.1:0-1712 GCA_964400115.1 uncultured Cytophagia bacterium | reverse complement strand
AGGCCCGCAATGAACGTCAAGAACCCGCCCAACCCCTTGTCCGACATGTTGTCTCCCCTTTTCTATGTATGCCTGTGCCAGATGCTGCGTCCTCTCACCCTCACGGCCTGAGCCATCCGGTGAGATCGTATAAATATGACCCGGTACCGAGGCCAATCCGTAAACTTTGCGAGATAGGATCAGACTAGGCCAGATTCCACCGGGTCAAAACCAGAATGGCTTGTGACAAGAGCGATACCGCCGCTACAAATGTGAAATCGAAAAAACGAAACGGTCAAACGATCAATATGGGGTGCGATCGAGACGACAAAAAACCACTATCCGCCGGGCGCGGCCGGTGCAACGCTGTGAGCAACGAAGAAAGGGGAAATGAGATGAGTGCATTACCCCACCACCACCATTATCTTATGACAATTTGCGGCCTTTGTCAACCGCGGGCGTGGGTTTTTTAACGAGAGAAAAACGTAAAGACAAAAACTTGATCTGCCACCGAGGCAGTGCGCAGCCTCCCTGTGAGACGAAGGACTCGGAGAAAACCTCTGTGCTCTCTGCCTCTGTGGCAAAATCCCCTCGTCGGCATCATAAACGGGTTGTCAAGCGGGCAAGTTTATGGTAGAATAGTCGCCGTTGTTTGGCCCGCTAGCTCAATTTGGCAGAGCAGGTGACTCTTAATCACTTGGTTGTAGGTTCGAGTCCTACGCGGGTCACTGGAAACGTATACACCTTTTCGCGAGGCAATCCACACAAGCCGGTTGCGAGCACCTTGGCTCGGCAGTGGCCGACGGTGGAAGCGCTGCTAGCAGCGTCGCAGAAGCAAAAACAAACCGCCGCGCGCGCAGCCCTACCTCGACAGGTAGGGCTTTTTCGTTTTGGAACCACAGGCGAACCGACTAAAGTCAAATATGATCAAACTGCTCAAGTAAATTCTAATCAAACGATGAGCAAACAGGGAAGAAAAGAAAATGGGTTTTCTAACTAACCGCAGAACAGGTTGGACGAACGAGATTTTATCACACTTCCTGCTAAGCAAGTTTTCATTTGTCTCTCATCCGTGCAACACATCTGACGATATCGGCGCTGACTTTTTGTGTACTTTTTTCGAGACTGTGACACGAAACGGACAAGGATTCATTACACCCAGAAACTCATTTGCGATACAGGTAAAGAGCAATAAAAAACTATTTCATCTTGATGTCGATTTTTTGATCAATCTAGAGATTCCGCTTTTTGCTGGTGTGGTTGATCAAGAGGATTTAAGACTAAACATATATTCCGGAGAATGCGTTCCTATTTTCTTTTCACAAGAGGACCCACCACGAGAATCGAAAATCGGGATCGAGCTCTGTGACGACTTTGAACGAAGCGTCCCAATTCCACCTGCTAAATACTATTCTGAGCAAAATGGAACATTCAAATTAGTTTTTCCCAAAGTCACAGAGATTACGGCAGATATTTCACCTGAGGATTTGGAAGAAAAGACCAAGATTCTATCAAGACTTTGTGGCCTTATGCATAGTAACATCGCAGCCAGAACCAGCAAAAGATATATATTCTTGACAGCAGCTAAATATGACGACTCTTTACTAGATCAAAGTTTCAAAACCACGTCTTATATATTTGCCGGTCCTAGTTCGGCCAAGTCTTACAGAACTAATTTCGTAAGCGTTCAGGGGGGATCCCCCATCGAATTCTAAGCAATTTCTAGCGTTTCT
>CAYNUX010000733.1:0-1713 GCA_964400115.1 uncultured Cytophagia bacterium | reverse complement strand
AAATGGAAAGGTTGGGATCCATTTCAGGAGAGGGAGGGACGGAGGAAGATCCGCTGCTGTTTTGAGAGAAAAAGTAAACCGCTGCTGTAATGCCGATAGCAACAATCACAAACACACCAACAATCAAAGGCACTTTCGACTTGGTCTCCGTCCCTGCTGAGCCAGTCCCTTTTGCGGCAGTTTGTTTTTTTGTGGTCGATTTATTTCTTTTGGTTTTGGTTGTTGAGGAAGCAGGGGCCGTTGTTTTGTCTCCTCGCGTTTTGCCGATGGGAATTGGGGTAAGCCTTGAACGTCTGCCTTCAATGTCTTCTGGCACAGGCTGCGGAGTGGGTGTAAAATCCTGACCACTGTAAAGGGCACTGCTGTATGTTCTGGATTTTCCGAGAACCGAGGCGATATTCGTCGACTCTTTTTTTAAGGCTTTCACAAGCTCATCGCAAAACTCTTCAATCGTGGCATAACGCTGATCTCGATCCGGGTGCATCGCCTTGGCCAATACATGGTCAGCGGCGACGGAGACGTCGGAGTTATGTTCAGAGGCTGACTTGCCCTCTTGCTTTGGCATCCGACGGGTCAGCATTTTGAAAAACGTCACGCCCATCGCAAAGATATCGGCTCGCTGATCAATATCGATGGTGTCTGATTCCTGTTCAGGAGCCATGTAAAGCTCCGTCCCCAGAGCTTCTTTCTTCTGGCGAATGGCCTGATCCGAATCGTCGTCGCCGGTAATAATATGAATAATCCCGAAGTCACCGATTTTGACCTGATTATTCTCGCCGACCAAAATATTTGATGGCTTGAGGTCCCGGTGAACAACGCCTTGTTTGTGAACGTATGCGATGCCCTCTCGGCATCCGTGAATAATATCGGCCCAGTCAGAGATTTTGACTTCTTTATCGATAATTTTTTCGTCGAGTGTTTTACCGTTAATCCATTCCATCACGAAAAAATAACGGTTATTTTCGGCACCACGATCGATGATGGAAACCACATTGGGATGCTGCAGGTTTGCCAGTGTGCCCGCCTCGGCATCGAAGCGGGTAATAAATGTGCTATCTTTGACGAAGTGGGAATGCAAAACCTTGATTGCAACTTTGCGATTCAGGCTTTTCTGGATGCCCTGATAAACCAGCGCCATCCCGCCTCGACCAGCAATTCGCTCGATTTCATAATTATTGATTAAGACGGTCCCGGCCGGGAGCTCGTCCTCAGGCTGAGCGTTATCATGTTCATTTGCTGGTGTGGAAGGCTTTGGGTCAGAGGTCATAAGTAAGTTGATTTACCGTTAGGTTCGTAGGTGCAAACGCTTAATCCGAGAAGTTTCTAATACCATTCACTTTCAAGAGTCAAGCAAGGGCAATATCTGATCAATCAGACGAATTGATCCAGAGACTCTCCCAACGAAGTCGCTCGACTTTTCCTTGCAGTTTGTTCCTGATTATTCGGAATAAAATGATCTCCCCGGCCACTAAATTGATCGTATGCACGAGCAGCAATGACGGCGAAATTTCAGAAAAATGAGAAAACAGGAGTGCTAATGCATAGGAGTGGAAGAACATCATCAGGATGATAGAGATGGGAAACAACGATGGAAGAAGTGAAAAGAATTGAATCCCCTTTTCCCAGGCACTCAACAGCACGTGTGAACTGTAAATCGAAATAACCCAATAGCAGAAGTTCAAGGATACGGCCATGGTCAAGAGATGATTAAGG
>CAYNUX010000732.1:0-1719 GCA_964400115.1 uncultured Cytophagia bacterium | reverse complement strand
AATGCTGACCTATGCTACAATACCGGGAAAGCTTCGCAATTCACTTTCTCATTACTTGAAACTTCGCTTTGAAACAGTTGGCGAGGTTGAAACTGAATATTGGCAAACGAAAGACCATTATCGAGAAGAACCAGAAATTCCGAAGGAAGAGTGGAAGCCCGCAAAAAAAGGAATGAGGTGGGGGGATAGCTGGCTCACCGCATGGTTTCGCGGCGATATTTCTGTTCCAGAAAGCGCTGCATCAAAAAGGCTTTGGCTTAACTTTGCTTCGGAATTTCACGATCCGTTCTATGTAGAAGCGCTTGCTTTTGTGAATGGAAAAGCTGTTGGCGGATTAGACCCAAACCACCCTATGCTGTTACTCAATGATTCGGCAAAATCAGGCGAATCATTGCATGTGGCAGTAGAGGCTTATTCGCTTCATTCTTATCCCGGCACGATGCCTTTTGAACAGCCGGTTGTCGTTGAAAAAGACTGTCGGACTTTTTTCGGCATGTCCCTTTGCATCGAACACACCGATGTTTCAGCGATGGCATTTGACCTGAAAACGCTTTTGGATTCGCTCGAAGTTTTAGATGATCATTCTCATCGAAAGGCAATGATTCTGAAAGGACTTCAGGAGGTTTTCAAAGTTCTTCCAGCGATGCCCTTTGAAGTACCGAAAGTTGAATGGCAAGAAGGCGTTGCAAAGGCACGCGAAATCATGCGGCCTCTTATGGAAACCAAGAACAGTGACTCTGCACCGGAAATGGGCGTGGTGGCGCATACGCATATTGATACGGCCTGGCTGTGGCCAATTGCGGAAACACGTCGGAAATTTGCGCGATCGTTTTCCACTCTTATTAATCTTTTGGACCAATATCCCGAGGTCATCTTTTTTCAAAGCGCCCCCTCTCACGCGGATTTCCTTCGCCAGGATTACCCGGAAATTTTTGAGCGCATGAAAAAGAAAATTGCCGAGGGACGCTGGGAGCCAAACGGTGCCATGTGGGTGGAGCCTGACTGTAATATTCCTAACGGTGAAAGCCTTGTAAGGCAATGCCTTGTGGGAATCCAATGGACCCGTGAGCATTATGGCTATTCTCCCGATACCTTTTGGCAGCCGGATGTGTTCGGGTATTCTGCCTCCCTTCCCCAGATTTTGAGAGGCTGTGGTGTTGAGTTTTTCTGCACAACAAAGATGGCGTGGAATGACACGACACGCTTCCCCTATGATTCATTTACCTGGACCGGGATCGATGGAACGCAGGTGACGGCGCACCTGAATTCTATTCCACAGTGGATGGATCCCATTGAATTGAATAAAGAGTGGAACTGGGCTCAGCATAAAGACGCTCAAAATGGGCGTTTGTTAGCTTACGGGTATGGGGACGGAGGAGGTGGTCCGCGTCATGAGGACATGGAAATGCTGCGTCGTTTAGAGGACTTCGACGGACTCCCGAAAACAAAGCACACAACTGTGTCGAATTATATGAAATCCATGAAAACTGGAACGCATCAACTTCCTGAATACGTCGGTGAGCTTTATTTGGAATTACACCGAGGGACGCTGACTTCACTATCTCAAATCAAGAAAGGAAATCGCGTGGGTGAAATTTCTTTCCGCAAAGCCGAATTCGCCCAAGCATTGGCTGCACTGCATGGTGAAAAATATCCTCATGCCGAATTGCTGAAACTTTGGAAACATTTTCTGATGCTTCAATTCCACGATATATTGCC
>CAYNUX010000731.1:0-1727 GCA_964400115.1 uncultured Cytophagia bacterium | reverse complement strand
CTCGCTCAGCATCTCGTATCCCACCAGGAATTTCCTGACGGATGCCGACCGCAATAGTGGAGGGTAAAAGTGGGCATGGAGTTGCCAGTAGTTTAAGGATTTTGAATTGTTGTTTGGTGCGCTGTGCCAACCCATGGAATAAGGAAATGACGTTTCAAAGAGATTATCATAGCGAACCGTTAGCAGCTTCAAAATCTTAGAAAGAGATTCTTTTTGCGCTTCCTCAAGCTCATGAATTCGTTTCACATGATGACGGGGGAGGAGCATCGTTTCAAAGGGCCATGTTGCCCAGTAGGGAACCAAAGAAACCCAGTGCTCGTTTTGGTCAATGATGCGGGTTCCGTCTTTTATTTCTAATTCAAGATAATCCTGCAACAGCAGTCCGCCCTCTTCCTCATACCATTGATGCTGATACACATCCTCTTTGATTGCTTCAGTGGGTAATTGATTGCTTGCCCAAATTTGTCCGTGAGGATGGGGATTCGAACAACCCATCATCTCACCTTTGTTTTCAAAAATTTGCACCCATTGAAACTGAGCGGATAGTTCCAAAGATTGATCAACCCACAGATTCACCACCTCTCGCAATTCTGAGTGGGAAAAAAGGGGCAATGTCAGGTCATGTCTCGGCGAAAAACAGATTACGCGGCATGCCCCCTTTACATGCTCAGACCTCATCAGGGGATGATCTTTTTGCCTGGGTGGTTTTTCCGAGTTGGTCAAAGCGCTGAAATCATTTTCAAAAACAAAGGTTTTTTGGTATTCAGGATTCCGAACGCCTCCCGCCCTTTCATTTCCCGGGCAAAGGTAGCACCTGGGATCGTAATCAGGTTTTTTGTCGGTGATGGGTTTCTCTTTAGCCCCCTGCCAAGGCCGCTTGGTCCGATGGGGAGAAACCAAAATCCAATCGCCTGTAAGAGGGTTGAATCGTCGATGTGGGGAATCCGAAAAATCTGTCATAGGAATATTCTGGCTGGAAAGATTCGGCTCAAAGTGAGAGTGCGAGAATCACCCAAATATCAAATCAGCAGTCGTGCAATTCAAACTTATGCGTTTACATGGAAGAACTTGTTTTCAAATCGCGAATGACATCATTTCTTTTTCAATGGTCGTTTACCAAGCCAGAATCGTATGATCAGCACTGATACAAAAGCACTTGTTGCAGCGATCCAGATGGGGTCAATCACCGCCACGCGATATCGAACGTCGGGCATTGACAGAGAGTGGGGGAGCGTTGCTGAGATGGCGATCAACAGAGCCAACGCCGCCCCGCGAAAGAATACCCGCCTGTGTTTTTGAAGAAAAGGAGCGAGGAAAACGTAAAGCCATCCCCCGATCAAGAATGGAGTCATGGATAACAACGCGGCAAGTTCTGCCAATCGACGATCATTCTGAATAAACGGCGACCAAAATTGTCCGACACGGTTGAAAGATAATCTGATGAATCGGTCGGGATGATTCTTAATAAACTCCACTAATTTCTCTTTGTAAATTTCCTGCTGAGCTAACTCCTCATGCGCCCCATTGAAAGCTCGTAACTGCGTATGCCATAGTAGGTCATCCACGTCGGTAATCAATTCATCCGGTCCGAACCAGCGCCTTGCATGAGTTGAGTGCATCGAAGTACCGTGTACGGCGGTCACGGGCAGATTGGATGCAATGGGGATAAGTGTTTCCGAAACGATGTAATTCCGAATCAACCACGGAGTGATGAGAGTCCAAACTCC
>CAYNUX010000730.1:0-1737 GCA_964400115.1 uncultured Cytophagia bacterium | reverse complement strand
GCCTTTGGCTGGGATCATGGCAAGGGGGATACCTATATGGACAGAAAAGAACGCATCGAGGTGATTCTCGATGCCCTGCAACAGAATGAGCTCGATGAACTGCTCATAACCCCCCGGAAATTCGATATGCAACCCATCCGGGAGGTGCACAGTCCGGATCTCGTTAGTTTTATCCGATCTTCTGAGGAGCTCGAACCGGATCAGGCGGTCTATCCCTATGTGTTTCCGTATCGCAAGGATATCTGCTCTCCGCGCACCGATCTGCACGAGGCCGTGTATTACTGTTTTGATGTGGGCACGGTCATGCATCGTGGCACGTTTCCGGCGGCCAAAGCCGCCGCGGATACCGCGCTGGAGGGTGCGGCACGCATTCAGGCAGGTAAACAGGATTGGGCCTTTGCACTGTCCCGGCCTCCCGGCCATCACGCAGATCGCGATTTTTATGGAGGATTGTGTTTTTTCAACAATGCCGCCATCGCAGCCCGGCAGTTGTCCGCACGAGGACGCACCGCCATCCTGGATCTGGATTTCCACCACGGTAACGGCACCCAGGGTATTTTTTATTATGATCCCGCAGTGCTTTACGTCTCGATCCACGGCGATACCCATCGCCATTTCCCTTTTATGACCGGCCATCCGGACGAGATCGGTGCCGGTCCGGGCGAGGGGCTGACCCATAACCTGCCTCTGCCGGCTGATGTGGATTTTGATCGCTATCGCTCCTATCTAGATCGCGCGTTCAAAAAAATCCATTCCTTCTCTCCGCAGTTTCTAGTCGTTTCGATGGGATTCGATGCTTTTTATACCGAAATCCTCGGCGATGCCGTCTTCCAAACCCAGGATTACACCCTCCTCGCCCGTGAACTGCGGGCTCTGGACTATCCCTTGTTGATCTGCCTGGAAGGGGGCTATGATCTCGATGCACTGGGTGCGAATGTCGTGCATTTTCTCAGAGGATTGGTGGAATAGAGGGTAAAATGGTCCTGCAAATGAGACGGTGTATTTTTCTATTTGTGCGCTCGATGATGAAAAGCTTGTGACTATTTTTTTGACACTCGCCGATTTTCACTGTTGTCCAAAAGAGTCAGGAAAATCAGAGTTCTAATCTGGAAATACAAAGAGACGTTGGGTGCCTTTTCGTAAAATTCTCCTCGATGAATATTCTGTGCTTTTTATGCTTGACTGGTGAAATAATTTGGGTTATCTTTTTGGCTCTGTTTCAGTCAAATCACAGCAAACTTTATAAACCCATTCTTTTTTAAGAGAAAAAATCAACGCAGAGGAAACAGAAAAATCGCAGAGGTCGCAAAGAAATTTTAGTGTTATAACCACCAGGCTATATGCGCCGTTTGTTTTTAATCTTTCGAATTCTGTCCTTGTCTGCGTTCCAAATTCAGGCTCGCCTGAAACCACAGCCTTGTAATAAATTGAAAATGAACTCATTTTTTCCAGGTGTAAAATAAAGCGGGCAGTTAAAAATATCAAAGGGGCGATACGTAATTTTGACACCCAGTTCCATCTGGATGATTCATTTTTCGTTCAAGCGGACGATTTGGTAACGATAGCATGATTTGTTATAACACCATTTCCTCAATCTGAATACGACTCTGGCTTGAAACCAAAGATAACTTTCTACTGAAACCTGTACCCTCTAACTCTATCTATAGGAGAGACAAACCATGCCTGATGTGAAATTCTATTCTGGTGATAAAGTGCCCTTAGAGATGCACAAAGCCA
>CAYNUX010000729.1:0-1739 GCA_964400115.1 uncultured Cytophagia bacterium | reverse complement strand
GGCGCTTTGATGTCAAAAATGTTGCCTAAAGATACCCCTGGCTTTATTCTAGGGATGCCAACTTACCAGATTCCCAGTTTCAAGGTCGTGCTGGCCAGGACCTGGCTGCGAATGAAAGATTTTATCATTATCGCCTGGCCACTCTTGATCATTGGCAGCTTTGTACTCAGTATTGCCGAGTTTTTTGGCTGGGATGCCATCATTAACACGATTCTAAGACCCCTGACTTATATTCTGGGCCTCCCCGCACAAGTGGGTACGACCCTGGTATTTGGCATTTTGCGTAAAGAACTCTCGATGTTGATGCTGTTCAATGCTCTGGACACACACAATGTCGCCCAAGTCATGAGTTCAACGCAAATGCTTGTCTTTACACTATTTGTTGTGTTTTATATTCCATGTATCGCCACCATTGGCATCATGTCCAGAGAAATCGGCTGGAAAAAAACTGTAGCAGCTTCGCTCATTACCGTCGTGATTGCCGTTGTCCTGGCCTTAGCCGGCCGTGGGCTCGGATTAATTATTTATGGTGCAGTGTAAAAAAAAAGGAAAATTTATCATGTTTCGAGTTTTGATGTTTTGTTGGGTTTGCATCGTCGCCCATCCTGTTATTGCATTTGATTTGTCTGGAACTGTTCAGGATTCACTCACTCGTGAGACATTATCACGTGTAAATATTACCGTACAGGAAACAGAAATGGGAACCATAACCAATTCTGACGGATATTTTTATCTGGAAAACCTGCCTTCTGATTCCATTCATCTGATCATCAGCCACATTGGTTACCAAAAACAGATTCTTGTTGTTCATCCCCAAACCCTTGAATCTCTTTCAATTAAATTATTTCCCAGGGTGATTGGAACCGAGCAGATCACAGTGACCAGTACACGATATGAAAAAACATTGCAAAATGTGGCCATGCCTATATCCATCATACACTCTGAACGTATCGAGCAGATGGCTCCAACGACCATTGCCGACGCCTTGCAGCGCGAGCCAGGTATCCACCTGGCCAGAGATGGCATCTGGGGAACCCATGTATCCATACGAGGATTGAGCCGAAGCAATATTGTCACGCTTGTCGATGGAAACCGAATCGATACCGCCACTGACCTGGCAGCAGGAATGTCAATGCTCGATGTCTATGACATCGAGCGCACAGAAGTCATCAAAGGTTCTGCGTCTTCGCTCTATGGCAGCGGAGCAATTGGCGGTGTCGTCAACATATTGACCAAAGACGGGTGGTATGGAAACGAATTTTTCACTGCTGTTCACACACTTACCGGTTATAATTCGGTAAATCAGGCTCTTGTGGGACATGGTGCCTTTGTCATGGGTAATAAAAATTGGTATGCACGGATCAGCGGCTCTCATAGGGATGCAGAAAACGCTAAAACACCCCGAGGACCTCTTGAGAACAGCCAATTCCGGGATCATAACCTGAGTGCACGGTTTGGCGTAAAATTCTCTCCTCGTATCGAGTTAAAGTTCAATGGACAGCACTTTCGGGCATTTAACGTAGGTATCCCAGGGGGTTACCCTCTTTTTCCTGATCAAGCGACTGTCAAATATCCTACTGAAGAACGGGATCTTTACAGTTTAAGCCTGAACATCGATCAACTCTCCTCAACCCTGGTTAAATTGGAGACCAAGATCTTTTTTCAGAATATTTTTCGTGACGTAGAAAATATACCCCATATCACACGTGTCTTGAACGGCCCTGAAGGGCAACCTGTAC
>CAYNUX010000728.1:0-1741 GCA_964400115.1 uncultured Cytophagia bacterium | reverse complement strand
AATACCATTTATTTTCACTATTATATCCAAGATTTATGCCGGATGTCCATCCTCGGTTATCGGTTACCCCCCTATATCGATACCCATTGGGCATTCGGCTTTTTTATTTTTGATGAAAGGGTTTGCCGATGCGCATTAAATTCATCGAAATCCAGGGACTTTTTGGTGTTTTCAATCACCAGATCAAATTGAATCTGAAAGAAAGAATCACCATCATCCATGGCCCGAATGGATATGGCAAAACCAGTATTATGCAACTTTTGCATTCATTGTTCGGTTCCAACAGCTACTATCTTTTCAAGATCCCCATTCACTCTATGAGAATCGCATTTCTCGATGACACAATTCTGACGATTCACAGAGACCCTGAAAAATCGAGTTTAAGTATCAGCTACAATAATCAAAGGCACGAACTCAGTCCGCCCAGTGTGGATAAGGAAATCGAATACCAGCTAAGCTATATCGATAGAGAAATTCCCGGCCTGGTACGCGTCTCCAAAGATCATTGGAGATATGAACCGGCACAGGAATATCTCAATTTTGATCAGGTGTGTGAACGTTTCGGAGAGTTATATCCTCCGCTAAAGTATATTTACAGGACTGTCTATCCTGAATGGCTAAAACATCTGCGAAGCAAAATCGATATCAGATTTATCCAGTCACAGCGTCTGGTTTCGCCTGCTCCCTTGGCTCGTGGAAGTCAGGACAGTCTTGTACCTTCGATCTCGCATTTATCACAGAATCTGAGCAAAATCATCGCCAGCCGATTAGGAGAATATGGTACCTTGTCCCAAAGGCTGGATCACAGTTTTCCGGAGCGTTTGCTTGATCAAATACAGCAACAAAATGAAAATTTGCCAAAAAGTTCTTTGCGTGAAAAATTTGATTATTTAGCCAAAGCTCAGGAACGATTTGTACAGGTTGGATTGTTATCTCCACAATCAAAGCAGGATCTGGCTCTTCCCGACAATATGGATCCATCAACGCATACCATTCTTGGACTCTATCTCAATGATGTGAAACAAAAGCTGGAATTACTCAACCCTTTGGCAGACAAGCTCGAGCTGTTTAAATCGATTATAAACGAGTTGTTTATCTACAAAAGACTTGAAATCGATAAAGACAAGGGCTTTTGTTTTTATGGACCCAAAGACAATGAAATCGCGGCTACAGAGTTGTCGTCCGGTGAACAGCATCAGGTGATCCTTTTCTATGAGCTGCTCTTTCAAACGCAGCCGCAAGCTTTGGTGCTCATCGACGAACCCGAGCTCTCATTGCATGTGATCTGGCAAGAAATATTTTTAAAACATTTGGAACAGGTTGCGGGTATCGCAGAACTCGATATGATCTTAGCCACTCATTCTCCACAAGTCATTAACGATAGATGGGACTTGACCGTCGAGTTAACAGGACCGGGAGAATGAAACAATATCTCACTCCGCACTCGATAGCCAATACGATCAGATTAAAGGCCAGCCGGTTTAAAGGTGTTTTCCTTCTTGTTGAAGGGCCTGACGATGTAAGGTTTTTCAACATGTTTATCAACAAAAGTCATTGTAAAGTAGAAGCAGCATTTGGTAAACAAAACGTCTATGTGGCTCTCGACATTCTTTTACAGAGCAATTTTAAACGACTCGTCGCTATCGTTGATGCGGATTATGATACCATCCTGAATCGGTTGCCCCAAAAACCTGCGCTTTATGTACGGATACACATGACATTGAAACGTTGATCATGAAAT
>CAYNUX010000727.1:0-1753 GCA_964400115.1 uncultured Cytophagia bacterium | reverse complement strand
GTACCAGCGGGATATTTCAAAACCCCTATTGTGCGGTCTCTCGAGGCCTATCCTCATTTTTTGCATCATGCTCTGGCCGAACGGTTTCCCTATGCTGTCATAAATGTGATCGTCACCGCGGTCGGGGGTGAAAATTCAGAACAGGGGGCCTCTCGTTTTGAACGCGATGTACTTGCGCTGAATCCCAAACTCGTCACCATCGATTACGGTTTGAATGACCGGGCAATCGGTCTGGATCGTGCCCGAACAGCCTGGATTTCCATGATCGAACGGGCCCAAGCCCGCGATATAAAACTCGTTTTATTAACTTGTTCACCGGATTTTCGTTCGGATTGGTTTAATCCCGAGGATCCGATACATCAGCATTCCAGCCAGATTCGTGAATTGGCGGAAACGTTTCATACTGGTCTTGTTGACGCTGATCGATTATTTAAGGATGCTGTGGCAAGGGGGTCGGATCTGGATGCACTCATGAGTCAGGTCAATCATCCCAATAAACAGGGACATGAATTGATTGCGATGGAATTGCTGACGTGGTTTCCGGTTTGGAGAAAATAATGCTAGTGCTGCACTCGACTCGATAAAGGATACGAGCAATCTGTCTAGTTTTTTGCCTGCTGGTCAAGCAATATTTCCAGCTCTTGATCAGTAGGATTCATATGCTTTGGTTTAAGATGTGTCAGGTCCAGTTGCCTCAACTCTTTGTCCTGAAAACGGGTAAATTTGATCACATCGTTTATACGGTAACGCATCAGAGGTTGGCCATGGAAACTGGTATAGAGGATTTCATAACGAGTTCCCAACTCGACTTTATCCAATAGATGGGTTTGAGGGATATAATCAGAATCCTTGTTCCAGCGCTCCCATTCTGACTCGGGAACAAATTCGAAAAAAACCATATCCGGGAAAAAGACCATACCATTACGATTCCAGGTCTGAGTCGCGACAGTGCCTCCTTCAGTTGAACCATAGATCTCCAGAGGATCGACCCCCCAATATGCTTTGAGTTTATCACGATAAATTGTTGTATCTGTTCCTCCTGTGGGGATACCCTTTACGGTCCAGAGATCTTTTGGCAGCATTGGACGTTTTTCCCGTTTGCACCGTATTATCGCCCGCGTGATACGATACAGTGCGATCGGGTGAAGATAAACCCAGGATAACTCTTTTTTTCGCGTCCCTTGTGCAAAATGATCCCCCATTTTTGCCAGTACAACTGCTATAGAACCGAGAATATCAATACCGGATATCAGTGCTGTTTTGAACCCTGTTTCGATGCGTTCGTGAAATGAAAGAGTCTTTGATACATCCAAAGGAAGAGTCACTCGTATTGGAAATTCTTCTGTAATGGCTTGAGCAATAATGCCACTCAGATAGGGTGGGGGAGGAGTATTATATACAGCCACATTATGAGGCTTGAGCTTTATTTGCCGATCTATTCGTTTTTGGGGGATTTTTGATCAATGTCAATTATTTTTTCCTTTATCCGGTTTTTTAAAATTTGTATGTTCAAGATCGTCAGCAAAGCCATTCCTGAAAAATTGTATTATATTTAACCATTCATAAAGAGAATCAGAAATGAAAAGTCTATTTATTATTTTGGCCATCAGTCTTTGGACCAGTTTATATGCTGTTATTTATCCGGACCAACATTTTAACCTCGAAGGCGAACAGCTTTTTGAGCGTATTGACACATTCTCCGGGGCCGAGCAAAGCGCAGATGGACAATCCATTTGTCTTTCAAAAGGGGAGG
>CAYNUX010000726.1:0-1754 GCA_964400115.1 uncultured Cytophagia bacterium | reverse complement strand
TGCCCCTGGCTGAACCCACTTTGCGCGTCGGTTTTGATATAGAAAAAGGAACCAGTTTTGCCACAGGTTTGTTACCCTTGGCAATGATAATTTCTTCACCTTGCTCCAAATCGGCTATCAGTTTTGAGAGATGCGTTTTGGCTTGATGTATGTTTACCTGAGTCATAAAAAAATAAGTTCATACTTGGTTTAATATTTAAACTAAGTTAAACTATATTTTATTAATAATCAATCACTTTTTTTCCTTGTCCATAATCAAAATAAAGTGGTAAAGACCGATGAGAGATGTCTCCCTTCAGTCTTTGACATCTATCTGGCGAGTTGTTGTTCCAGTTCAGAGATGCGGGCAGACATGGATTTAATCGCTTGTTGCTGTTCCTGAACGACCCGCGTCAGGACGGCAGTGATATCCATCGCATTCAGTCCCCGACGGCCCGGTTCTGCGACCAGGTCTGGCACCTCTTCAGCGATAAATCCCACATGTACATCGCTGAGATCGTTGTTATATTTATAGGTAACCGGAGAGAGACCTTCCAGGGCTGCGCTGGCGTCCTGGATATCCAGAGGAATGATATCGGATTTGAAATCGCGGCTCGAGGCATTGACCCAGGTATTGCCATCGCAATACGCCCGGGAATCGACATCGATCCATTTGCCTGATCCGGGATGGGTTGCAGAACCGAGACCGATTTGTTTTTGAAAATAAGATTTTGCCCCCCAGGCATACAGGGCATACATATTGTCATAGTTATTTTCATTCCCAAGCACTTGGGCATTTACGGCATGAAATTCATTTGCCAGACCATTGATGTTATTTGCATTCACGATAATACCCGCAACACCCATTTCACTTTGCAGCGATCCTTCTCTCTTACTAAAACCGAGAACTCCCTGCGAAATAAGAACCCTCTCGCTGTTGTTGTCGGTCACGGTCATCCCGCGAACGCCTGTAAAAAAGTTATCGCTTGCTCCCTGTGCTGATCCTTCGGGTCTGAATGTCGTGCCGCGAATGGCATCCTGAGTGCTGACATCGCGAACTGAATTTTCCAGTCTGGCGTGAATCCCGAAACGGGAGGGATCAAATCCGATTTCGCCGGTCCAATCGCCGATCTGGTTGATCATCCCGGCATCGCCGATTACGCTGAGGCGGGCTTTGGGGTTGGAATTGTTGATGCCCACTGCACCTTCTTGATTCACTCGCATCAGTTCAGTATCACTGCTGTTTTTTATCAAGAATTGGCACATTCCGCTGCCAAACATGAACAGCAGCCATATGATCGTGATTGCTTTTTTCATCTTGATCTCCTTGGTTCTGTAATATTTGAAAAACAAATTGGCAAGTCAATGAAATGCGGCCTTGTGTCATTGTTTCATGACAAAGTCAGGTATTTTTTGTCAGAATGCTCTGGACAGGGTTGTAAATATAGAGCTTAACACGAGACTTGCCGGCAATTAAATTTTAAGATTGTGCAGCAAGATCTATACCAGATTTTATGCGCCGTTCGAGTGTTTGGCTCGTCCAAAGAAAAGAGCGGGAGGGGATGGCAAAGGCCATGGGAGGACCAGGATAGAGAAAGAAAAGACGATGGTCTTTACAGACCAGGGGTTGTGAGAGTGGCTATAGGAAGTGATTTGATCTTGCCCATTAAAAACGCCTGCGGACGAGATCCCAAACGCATTCCCCTTTATTATTCAGACCTTTTACCTTGCATTCTATGCCCATCTGAATTACATTACAGCACATGGAATCAGAA
>CAYNUX010000725.1:0-1765 GCA_964400115.1 uncultured Cytophagia bacterium | reverse complement strand
GCCCAAGTGCCACCTTTTTTATGTTCCGCACTGACCACCAATCCATAATCCGCCATGGCATAGATCAGTTTGTTTCTGGACATTGCTGTGCCAACCGTAAAGCGGGCATTAGGATGATAAGGAGATATGAGCAGCAATCTTCCATCTGAGATGGCATATCTGGCACTACGCTCCAGGCTCTTCTTCAGCAGATTCTCCGCAACGACACCAATGGTAACACCCCCAACATCGAGGCTTGCTGTCATGGCAAACTGGTCAACACCTCTAGCTCCACCAGAAACAACCGACATTCCATTAAATGCGCATAACTCTGCTGCATGTCGCGTAAAAAATTCTCCCTCCCTGTCGACATTTCTTGAACCGACAACAGCAAGTCCGCCGCCAGTAAGAAGAGATCGGCTGCCTACACCAAACAATAATGCTGGGGCTTTATCCTTGAGATGTTTTTTATAGCGAGCCGGATAATCTGCGTCGCTTCTACTGATGATCCAGATACCATTGCGTTGCCATTCTTCCACGGCAAATCCCAGTTGCACGCCTCTGCCAAGCAGGGATTCCAGACGATGTTTATCAATATTTGATCCCATAGAAGCATCTGCGATGTTATTATTTTGCAGTAAATCACATGGGCGCTTTTCGACACTGACAAGCCAACGAACAAGTGATGTATACTCTGCCTGTGTCAGTGGTTTTTCAGAACGGCCCTTTTCAAAGACACCGCAAAGCAGGATTATCGCTTTTGTATCGTCTGTTAAATCGTTTATCATTGTTAATCCATCCTTGGCGAATTTAGAGCTAAAGCCATTGGATAAACGGCAGTACAACCCTTTTGTCGTAATAAGGCTGATGCAACGGTAAAAGTCCAACCGGAATCAACCATGTCATCGACCAGCAAACATTCTTCCGCTATACACTGATTCGTAACATGAAAAACACCATCAAGGTTTTTGGCCTGCTGGTAACTGTTTTCCATTTCTTTTTGCTGTCTGTTTGTTAGGGTCTTTTCGATACAGGCCACAAAGGGTAAATCAAGCGCGTTGGCTAACCGTTCGGCAAAATCAGGTACTAGCTCCGGATGGTTAAATGATGGAATGCAGGTCACCCACCTGGGAGCCGGGGCTGGTGTCCAGTCTTGCAGCATTTCCACACAGGCAGCAACAAGGGCATCTGAAAAATGATTCGTCTGATATTTACCCTGAGCAACGAGTTGTCCCCAGCCTGCATCACGCCAGAGACTTAATGCACGACCCTCAGATGCCTGCTGTTCTGGCGCTATTCGATATCCATTTAAATCAGATTGCTCAAACATATCTGAAGCCGGCCACTGTTTTCTGGGAGCAAGCGGCTGATAGTTTCGACGCAGAAAAAGCCCTGCACGGTTGGCCAATTCATCATCGTATGTTTCATCCAGTAACTGCTCAGGACTGCAATTCCGGCATTTGCCACAATTATCAGAATCCGGGTCATCCAGAGCTGCCTGTAAAAAACGCATTAAACAACCAGTATACTGCATATATTCCTGCATCTGCCGTTGTTCTTCCCGCCGGATATTGATGATTGCATTCACATACTCCTGATCAATGCTATAAGAGGATGCAGATGCAGTGACTTGCCACTTTGACCCTGTTTTGACGATTGGCGACGGATATTCAACGGTCAAGAATTTTATCGTTTTCTCGATTTGTGATTTCCTCAGATTCAGGACCCGTTGTATTTCAGGAATAGAAAGACCATAGATCGGAAGAGCGTCGTGTAGGGAAAGAGT
>CAYNUX010000724.1:0-1765 GCA_964400115.1 uncultured Cytophagia bacterium | reverse complement strand
CCAGTTCGTCGGTCCCCACAAGACAACGACGTAAAAAAATACTCAAAGCGGCCAAAGGTTATTATGGCGGCAAATCCCGTTTGTTCAAATCTGCCAAAGAACAGGTTGAAAAGGGTTTACAATATTCTTACAGAGATCGGCGTCAACGACGACGTAATATAAGACGCTTATGGATCGCGCGTATCAATGCTGCGGCACGCATGTTTGGTATGAATTATTCTCAGTTTATTCATGGAATAAACGAAAAAAATATTGAACTCGATCGAAAAGCTCTTGCTGATCTCGCTGTACGGGATCTCAAAGCCTTTGAAGAAATCGTGAATACAATTAAAGCCTAAAATATGCCTGTCGATTTAAAAAATGTACTCGATGATATTTCGTGCTTGCACCAGGAAGCTAAGGATAATATTGCCCGGGCCGACTCGTTACAAGCGCTGCAGCAATTAAAAATAGACTATTTGGCTAAAAAAGGCAAAGTTACGGCACTTTTTGCAAAAATCGGTCAGGTGGATCCCAAGGATCGACCAACGCTCGGTGAACATCTCAATCGGCTCAAAACCGAAATCACCAACCAATTGCAACAACGCTCCAATGACCTCGCCACGGCTCAGATGGCTATCAGCGATTTTGATCCGACCCTCCCCGGACGTAAACCGTCCGTCGGAGGGTTAAATCCATTACTTCAAGTCATGGATGAGATAAAATCTATTTTTATTGGTATGGGCTTTCGCATTGAAGAGGGCCCTGAAATTGAGACTGAATACAATAATTTTGTGGCGTTAAATATTCCGGAATACCATCCTGCCCGAGACATGCAGGATACATTCTATTTGCCGCAAAATTATTTGTTGCGAACGCATACCTCTCCGGTTCAGATTCGCACCATGGAGGCTCAAAAACCCCCTGTAAGGATGATTGCACCAGGACGATGTTTTCGCAAAGATACTCCCGATGCAACCCATTCACCAACCTTTCACCAGGTCGAAGGACTTTGCGTCGATAAAAATGTCTCTTTTGCCGATCTTAAAGGTGTGGTTCAGGCCTTTGCAAACAAGTTGTTTGGCAATCAGGTTAAAGTTCGCTTTCGTCCGAGCTTTTTTCCGTTTACAGAACCTAGCGCTGAATATGATTTTTCCTGTGTATTTTGTAATCAAAAAGGCTGCCGATTCTGCAAGAATACCGGCTGGCTGGAAATATCCGGAGCAGGTATGGTAGATCCGGCGGTTTTTGATTTCGTTGGCTATGATCCAGAGATCTATACAGGCTATGCTTTTGGTTTAGGAGTGGAACGGGTCGCTCTTTTGAAATATCAAATTGATGATATCCGCACCCTTTATGAAAATGATCTGAGATACCTTGAACAATTCTAGGATGGACGCCAGGTTTGAAAGTTACTCTTAATTGGCTCAAAGAATATGTTGATACAACTCTTTCTGCTGAACAAATCGCCGATCAATTGACAATGGCAGGTTTGGAAGTCGAAGATCTATACACTGTTTCCAGACCTTTTACTAAGGTTGTCATTGGTAAGGTGATTCAGGCAAATCCCATTCATAAATCCAAAAAGCTGACGCACTGCCATGTTGATACAGGGGGAGACATTCACCAAGTGGTGTGTGGTGCTCCTAATGTTCAAGAGGGGATGAAATCAGCCCTTGCCATGCCCGGAGCCGTTTTACAGGGACATTTCACTGTCGAGTCTCGAGAGGTTTTTGGCGTGACCAGTAATGGTATGCTGTGCTCAGAAGCAGAACTGGGATTGACC